>DKNC01000054.1:0-5208 GCA_002470135.1 Actinobacteria bacterium UBA7398
CAAGTTGATCAAATGCTGGAGCCGTGCGGTGGATTGGCCAACGTTCTTTAACATCGAGCGAAGATGTTGGAACATCTAGCGATTCACCTAACGCATTAAATACATGTCCTTTAGTTACGTCTCCTACTGGAACTGAGATCGCACTTCCAGTGTCGCGTACTTCAACCCCACGGACCATGCCGTCAGTTGGTTGCATCGAGATCGCACGGACTAAGTTATCTCCGATATGTTGCGCGACTTCTAGCGTAAGTTTTCTAGTGTTACCGCTTAAGGTGACATCGATTTCGAGCGCGTTGTAGATAGCTGGCATTGAATCTGCTGGAAATTCAATATCAACTACCGGTCCAATTACGCGCGCTACGCGTCCAGTGCCAGTTTTAGTATTTACGGACATCATTCGCTCCCTGAGTTACTTGAAGACAACGCATCTGCGCCGCCCACGATTTCGCTGATCTCTTGTGTGATTTCGGCTTGACGGGCCGCGTTCGCAAGTCGAGTTAGCGACTTGATTAAATCTTCAGCATTGTCAGTTGCTGATTTCATGGCGCGACGTCGAGCGGCATGCTCGGACGCAGCAGATTGAAGCATCGCGTTAAATACGCGAGATTCGATATAGCGCGGAAGAAGTGCGTTTAACACATCGCCTGCGTTTGGTTCGAATTCATACATTGGCAGCAAGCCAGTTGGTGGGGTTGCATCACTTTCAACGACTTCAAGTGGCAACATTCGTTTTGTAAGTGGATTTTGGGTAATCATCGATACAAATTCAGTGTAAATAATATGAAGTTCATCTACGCCGTTATTATCGGTTTGGGCATCTGCAATGAAGGCGCTAATTAACTCATCTGAAACTTCTTTAGCGTTTGCATAAGTTGGGTTATCAGAAAAACCGGACCATGAATTTTTGATTGGTCGATTACGGAATTTGTAATAATTAACAGCCTTACGACCTACCAGGTAAGTATTTACTTCAAGTCCACGTTCTCTTAGATATGCAATTAAGCCATCGCCTTCTTTAATTGCACTACTTGAATATGCGCCTGCCATTCCGCGATCTGCAGTAATTATTAGTACTGCCGCGCGCTTTGGATTTTCAGAAGCTGTAGTTAATGGGTGGTTTGTATTTGAATATGTTGCAACCGCAGATACCGCACGCGTTAATTCATTCGCGTACGGAGTCGATGCGCTAACTCGGTTTTGCGCTTTGACGATTCGCGACGCGGAGATTAACTCCATGGCGCGCGTAATCTTCTTAGTCGCTTTAACCGAGCGAATGCGTCGACGATAGATGCGGAGTTGGGCGCCCATTTGTTACTTCTTTACCGCCGGTTGGACATACTTCGTAACTTGTTCGTTCGCATCGTCGCCTTCTGCTTTAACTGGCGCTTCGTTTAGCGCTTTAGTGGCAGAGGAAACAAAGCGACCTTTAAAAGTTGTAATTGCAGCTGTAAGAGCCGCAACTGTGTCGTCGCTTAACTCTTTCGTAGTTGCGATTACATCTAGAACGCCTTTGTGATCTCGCGATAGATACTCTAAAAATTCAGCTTCAAAACGTTTGATATCTGGTAGCGGCACTGAATCGAGCTGACCAGTTGTGCCAGACCAAATTGAAGCAATCATCTTCTCAAGAATGAACGGGGTGTATTGGTTCTGTTTTAATAATTCAACAAGTCGACCACCGCGCTCCAGTTGGGCTTTTGATGCTGCATCAAGATCAGAACCAAATGCTGCGAACGCTTCGAGTTCGCGGAATTGAGCTAGATCTAAACGAAGGCGACCAGCAATCTTCTTCATCGCTTTAGTCTGTGCAGATCCACCTACACGAGATACCGAAATACCTACGTTAATAGCAGGACGTACGCCTGCGTTAAATAGATCGGTTTCTAAGAAGCATTGACCATCGGTAATTGAAATAACGTTTGTTGGAATGAATGCAGATACGTCATTACCTTTAGTCTCAATAATTGGTAATCCAGTCATTGATCCGCCACCAAGTTCATCAGAAAGTTTTGCACAACGCTCTAATAAACGTGAGTGTAAATAAAAGACATCTCCTGGATACGCTTCACGGCCCGGTGGACGTCGAAGCAACAACGATACTGAACGATAAGCATCTGCTTGCTTTGAAAGATCATCGAAAACAATTAGTACGTGATCGCCGGCATACATCCAGTGCTGACCAATTGCAGATCCAGTAAATGGTGCAAGATATTTGAAACCAGCAGGATCAGATGCAGGTGCTGCAACAATGGTGGTGTATTCCATCGCGCCGGCTTCTTCTAATGCGCCGCGTACCGCTGCGATAGTCGAACCTTTTTGGCCAATCGCAACATAAATACATTTAACGCGCTTTTTAGGATCGCCACTCTTCCAATTTTCACGTTGGTTAATGATGGTGTCGATCGCAACTGCAGTCTTTCCGGTTTGACGGTCACCAATAATTAATTGACGCTGTCCGCGACCAATCGCAGTCATTGAGTCGATTGCTTTGATACCAGTAGCTAATGGTTCCTTAACAGGTTGGCGCTCAACTACAGAGGGAGCCTGTAATTCAAGGGCGCGGTTTGTTTCAGCTTTAATTTCGCCTTTGCCATCGATTGGACGACCGAGAGCATCAACTACCCGACCTAAAAATGCATCGCCTACTGGTACCGAGAGAATTTCACCAGTACGACGGACTGTGGTTCCTTCTTCAATTCCGGTGAATTCACCGAGGATAACCACACCAATTTCACGAACATCTAGGTTAAGTGCGAGACCGAGAGTTCCGTTTTCAAATTTAAGCAATTCATTAGTCATAGTTGAAGGCAGGCCTTCAATACGAGCAATGCCATCGCCGGCTTCTGTAACAGTTCCGATTTCATCTCGAGCAGCAACACCTGGATCGTATGACTTAACGAAGTTCGCTAATGCATCGCGAATTTCTTCGGGCCGGATCGTAAGTTCCGCCATTTTATTTCTCCCTTTTCTTTTCTATCTTTAACTCTTACGCACTCTGTCCAGAGAGCGTACGTTCTGCACCAATAATGCGAGTTGCGATTGAACCGTCAATTAATTCATCACCGAAGCGAACTGAAAGTCCGCCAAGTATGTTTGGATCAATTTCGACATTTAATCGAACTGTTGCACCAATTTGTGCTGAAAGTGATTTGGTAATGCGATCTACCTGATCTTTTGAGAGCGCAATTGCACTCTTCACATGAACAATGGTGCGATTTTTTCTTGCTGCTACTGCTTCTGCGAGGTCACGCATTCCGGATTCAACGTTTCGGCCACGTGGTTGATCAACCATTGCGCCAATTAATCGAATTGTAGATTCAGTAGCTTTACCGTTAAGTAAAGTTCGAATGAGCGCGCTCTTCTTTGCAGTTGATTGCACAGTTCTATCTGCTAATACCGTGCGCAGCTCGGAAGAGTTCTGAATGGTTTGCGCGAATGCAAAAAGTTCAGCTTCGAGTCGATCCAACGCACCATCTTTTTCGGCAGCCGCAGCTTCAGTTTCGACGCCTAACCGTTCAATTGCTCGAACTAAATCAGATGCATATGACCAACGGAGCGCGATTAATTCTTTTACAAATACAAAAGTCGGCTCGCTAACTCCTTTTTCAAATACCCGTTTTACCAGTTCGGATTTATCTTCAGTTTTGCGTGATGGATCAGTTAAGGCTCGACTGAGTGCGATATTAGAATCAAAAACAGCCACCATAGAAAGTAGGTCAGTCGAAACCTTGGAAATGCTGGCGCTATCAAGGCTAGAGATTTTCTTCTCCAACGCTGCGCGAGCAGCAGCAAGTGATTGTCGACTGGTTCCTTTCATGGCAAGTGTCATGGCTACTTCTTCGCCTCCGAATTTGACTCAAGATCGCTCAAGAATCGTTCAACAACTCTTGATTGACGGACTTGGTCATCGAGTGACTCACCAACAATTTTAGAAGCTAACGCAGTTGCAATAGACCCGACTTCGCTTACTAAAGAGTTGAGCGCTTGTTGGCGTTCTGCCTCAATAGCTGCACGAGCTGCTGCAGTAATGCGTGATGCTTCTTCTTGCGCAGTAGCGCGCATCTGTTCAATTATTTCGGCGCCTTCGACTCGAGCTTCTTCTCGAAGTTTCTGGGATTCACCACGAGCTTCTGCAAGTTGAGCGGTATAACTTCGTAACGCGTTCTCAGCTTCTAGTTGTGCTTTTTCAGCACGTTCCATTCCACCTTGAATAGCATCGGTACGAGCTTTATACGCTGCTTCAAACTTTGGCACAGCTTTGGCGCGAAGTAATAAGAACAAGATAGTGAAAGCAACTAAGCCAACGATGATTTCAGCGGGTTGCGGAACAACCGGGCTATGTGCGCCCTCCGCTGCAGCCAAAATACTAAAGCTCTTGTTCATCTTTTATCCTCTATCGAATTAGAGAACGAATGCGAGTACGAGACCAAAAAGCGCCAATGCTTCTGCAAGTGCGAAACCTAAGAACGCAATTGGTTGCAGGATTGAACGTGCTTCTGGTTGGCGTGCGACGCCATTGATGTATGCCGCGAAAATTAAACCAGTTGCTGTACCTGGTCCAATTGTCGAGAGGCCGAAGCCCACGATTGCGAGTGTGCCGGTCATTTCTCTTCCCTTTCACATATTTCATTTATTGACCAAACGGGTGTTTGGACAAATCTATTTTTAGTGCTCGTCGGAAAGTGCTCCGGCGATATAAAGTGCAGAAAGCAAGGTAAAAATGTAAGCCTGGAGGCATTGAATACCAAACTCAAAGAAAGTAAGTCCAACTGCAAAACCAAAAGAAAATATGCTCATAAACTTAAAAATTAAGCCGCTATGCAATAAATACTCTCCGCCAAGTGTAAATATCAGAAGTAATAAGTGACCGGCAAACATATTTGCAAATAACCGCATAGCAAGTGTTAATGGGCGGGTGATGAAATAAGTCGCGATCTCAACGGGAGTTAGAATTAAATACACCGGTTTTGGAATACCTGGCATGAAGCAAATTTCCTTTAAATAAGGCAAAAGCCCTTTATGTTTTACTGAAACAAAGTGATAGACCAGATAAGTACAGATTGTTATTGAAATTGGGAAACCAATACGAGACATGGTTGGGAATTGCAAAAGTGGGAAAATTCCAAAGAGATTGTTTACGAGTACAAATGTAAAAATTGAAAACAAAAACGGCATAAAACGCATGAATTCGGGACCAATGACTTCTTC
>DKNC01000054.1:5254-9837 GCA_002470135.1 Actinobacteria bacterium UBA7398
AAGAAAACTGAAATTACTATTACTGAGAGAAAAACCATAAAAACTGGCTTGGTGAAATAGATGCTATGACCAAATATTGGTTGGAATTCAAAGTCGGCGGCGCTAGGTGGCGTGAAACCACTCTCTGCTTTTGCTAGCAACACAGACAAAATCAAGCTCCTTAAAAATCTGGAATATTTAAGTTATCGAGTATTCCGTGGCTTTGGCAAAGGGAAGTAACCTAATCCGCGCCCAAACTTAGATGGAAAGAGGTGCTATCGCCAAACCGGGCTCCATGAGTTATAGGTCACTTAGGTGGTGAATTGGGCCAAATGCCCGAGTTGGAAACTCCTACTCTTTAACGAAACGGATCCAAATCAGGAAGAGAGAGGCGACCGTACCCATAAGCATTCCAACCAAGAAGAGGATGTGAGTGCCTAGAAAATGGTCTGCGAGCCATCCGATTCCACCCCAGATTAAAAACCCCGAAAGTAAATACCCGATTATCGACCAAAATGCGCCTTCATCTTTCGTTGCCATGGCTCAAACCTATTGGAGAACGAGGTGCAAGGCAATATCAGTCACGCTTAGGAAGCGGCATTGTTAATCGTAATTTAAGAAAAGCCCGAATCTCCCCAGCAAGCCATGCCATTGTGATCGCAATTGCAACTATGGCAAAACTCTGTCGGTCTAGAAATTCTCGATTGGTATTTTTCATCAGTACCAATAAAAAAACTCCCATTGTCAATACTTTTGCAAAGTATGAAGTCATTGCTAGAACCATCACCATCATTGGCTCCAAATTATTAGAAAATTTGGAAACCAATAAGTGAATCGCAAAAAATATTACAACGATGAATTGTGCAAATAAAGCACCAATTAACCCAGATCGGCCTCGAATTAGCGTTGCAACAAGTAATCCTAAAATTCCTACTGCTAAAGATGGAATCAGCGCGCCACGCCATAATTTCATTTCAACTGAAAGATTAGACATTTATTAAATTCCCATTCCGGTCTAGGGTTCGCTTTGCAGTATAGAAAGCAGTAGCTGCCAAAAATATTGTAAGCAGAATGGCAATCCAAATTGGCGCGAATGCTGCAACTGTAACTGGTACTGCGAAGGTAGCAGTCCACAGATATAACACTATTGCTGCTCTATTTTGAGAGTTACCCGATGCAAGTAACCTGTGGTGTAAATGCAATTTATCTGGGGCGAATGGTGATTTGCCAGAACTAGTACGGCGCAAAATTGCTAACCCTAAATCGAGCAACGGTATTGCTAGAACTGCAAATGGTAAGAAAAGTGGCAACAACGCTGGGCCAATGTTCTCCTCGGATATTGCGTTAGCATCAATTTGCCCAGTTAGAGTTATTGCAGATGCTGCCAGAATTAGCCCTAATAACATCGATCCCGAATCACCCATAAACATGCGCGCTGGATTTGAATTGTGCGGCAAGAAACCGATGCACAACCCAATCAAAATCACGGTCATCAAAGATGGTGCGCCAGCCCGAGTAAAACCATTAGATACCGCTAATAAATAGGAGAAGGAAAAAAAGCACCCGGATGCAATTGCTACCACCCCAACGGCTAGTCCATCTAATCCATCAATAAAGTTAACGGCATTAATAGTGACCATCACGATTAAAACCGTTAGAAGTTGGCCGATATTCGAAGGAATAATCAGAATGCCATTGATGGGCAACCATAGAATTTGAATTCCATGAATGAGTAAAATCCCTGCTGCCAGACCTTGCCCAGCTAATTTTGTAACCGCATCTAATTCATATCGGTCATCGAGAGCTCCAAGTAAAACTACAAAAGTTGCGGCTAGAAAAATTCCTTGTAATTCGCGACCATAAGCTTTACCTACTAAGTGTAAATCTCGCACAATTAAAAGGGTTAAGCCGAGCGCAATCCACATCGCAACTCCGCCCCATCTAGGCGTAATTTCAGTATGGATATCACGATCGCGAATTCCGGCAACTACCCGCCACTTAATGGCTAACTTCTGGATAAATGGCGTAATTAAATAGCAGAGAGTTGCCGCAACTAGAAGTGTCAGCAAATATTCGCGCATATAATTCTCTGTTACAAGTTATCTTTTATATACTGGAAATTTTGCAGTGAAATCGTGAACTTCGGATTTGATTTTTTTCGCTGCGCCTTCGTCGCCACCATCTTTTATAGCGCGTGCGATAAAGGAGGCAATGGCTGGCATTTCAGTAACGCCCATTCCTTGGGTGGTGGTTGCAGCGGTGCCAACTCGAATTCCGCTAGTAACTGACGGCGCTTCTGGATCAAACGGGATCGAATTCTTATTTAAAGTGATGCCGGAAGCGCCACAGCGCTCATCGGCAATTTTTCCATTTATGCCAGTTTTTCTAATATCAATTAGCGCTAAATGGGTTTCAGTTCCGCCCGAAACGGCTCGCATACCTTCATTTTCTAAAGATTTAGCGAGCGCCTGGCAATTCTTAATCACGCTCTTTGCATAACTTTGATATTCCGCAGTTGCGCACTCTTTGAGGGCAACCGCTTTACCAGCTACTGCGCTCATGATTGGGCCACCTTGCATGCCGGGAAATACTGCTTTATCAATGGCTGGCGCATGTTCAGCTTTGCTAAGAATCATGCCACCTCTAGGGCCACGTAAAACTTTATGAGTTGTAAATGAAACGACATCTGCATACGGAACTGGTGATGGGATTGCTTTGCCCGCAACTAGACCAATGAAATGTGCGGCATCAACCCACATGATCGCGCCTACTTCATCACAGATCGCACGAACTTTTTCAAAATCAATAAGTGATGGGTATGCCGTTGCGCCAGAGCAGATCATTTTTGGCTTATTTGCAATTGCTAAATCACGTAGCTCGTCATAATCAATCAACTCATCATCTTGGCGCACGCCATAAGAAACGATGTTGAACCATTTTCCAGAAAAATTAACTTTTGAACCATGGGTTAAGTGGCCACCATGTGGTAACGACATCGCTAAAACTGTATCGCCAGGTTTTGTGAATGCTTGATAAACCGCAACGTTTGCACTTGCGCCAGAATGTGGTTGCAAGTTTGCATGTTCGGCGCCAAAGAGCGATTTGGCTCGCTCAATTCCAATAACTTCTGCTTTATCTACTTCCTCACAGCCGCCGTAATAACGCTTACCTGGATAACCTTCAGCATATTTATTTGAAAGTGTTGAACCCATCGCCGCTAACACTGCGGTAGAAGTAAAATTCTCGCTCGCGATTAATTGCAGATTTTGGCGTTGCCGCTCAAGTTCGGAGAGGATTATCGCCGCAATATCTGGATCTTGCGCTTGCAGTTGATTAAAATCTGGGCCAAAAAATTCTGAGCTGAAGCTGTCGCGGGTAGGCATAAGCGAAAGCCTAGGGCGTAATTACGATATTTTTGTTGACAGACTTCAATTCTTTAAGTGATATAGCACCAATTCGATCTACTTTTACTGCGCCATTGGCAATGGTAAGGACCGTCGTAGGAGCACCAACAGGTAGTTCGCCAAAATCAATTGTGGCTCCGATATCTGAATCTAAGGCCGGCACAAATAACGTCTCCCGGGTAGGTGGCATTCCGATTCGGGCAGCGCTTCCGATTGCTAGTGGGCCATAACTTTTTACAAGTTCAAGTGCAAACTTGTTACTGGGAACTCTGACTGAGACCAAATCTAAGCTCCGATCATCACCAAGGTTCCAAGTTATGCCGCGTTGTACTGGAAGATTTAGCGTCAATAAGCCCGGCCAAAATTTCTCGGCAAAACTCTTTGCTAGGGAATCAAAGTCAATTGTGATTCCAGCTGCGACCGCAGCGCTTCCAACTAATACTTGGCAGGCCACGCCACCTTCATCGCCACGTAATGTATGAATTCGTTGTACCGCAGCATGATTAAAGGCATCACAGAGAAATACATAGCCGTTTTCAAGTGGGATTACTAAAACCTTGCCGTCGCGCATTAATTCGACAGATCGTGTAATCACCGGTCCGAGTTTTGCTCTCGGACCTTGTTTGATTACAAAAGTTTCAGCCATGGGTTAACTTTCCTACAACTTACGCGCGCTTGTCCAGCGTGGCCGATTAGTTAAATCGCTATGTAATTCTATTTCGTTGAACCCATTACTTAATATTTGGGCGATTAAAGCGCCTTGGGTTTCGAAATGCTCAATCAAAAATAAACCACCGGATTTTAGAATTCTGCGAGCTGCATCTATGAAGTGAGTTGGGACTTCAATTCCAGTTGCGCCGCCGATTAAAGCTGAATGAGGTTCAAAATCTATTACGTTCTTCGGTAGCTCAACGTGGGCCGGAATGTAAGGTGGGTTTGCAATTACAAGGTCGCATTTAACATCGATTAGCGCAGTTTCTACCGAACTCTCGATTACCCGCACTTCTACATCATGTTTTTGAATGTTTTGTCTTAACCATTTGCATGCGGCAGCTTCCATTTCCACCGCAACCACTGTTACCGAAAGATTGTGTCGCTCAGCTTCAAAAGCAACCGATACTGCAATCGCACCTGTACCTGCACCTAAATCAACCACGCTAACCGCTCGCCCAGTTTCAGCGTTAACTTTCTTAATCTCAA
>DKNC01000052.1:0-3963 GCA_002470135.1 Actinobacteria bacterium UBA7398
GTCGCTGAGTTCATTGAGTTTTACTTAAAGCATCGCCACGACGTGGAGCATGAAATAGATGGAATTGTAATTAAAGTTAATGAGCGGGAAATTCAAAACGCTCTAGGTTTCACTTCTAGAGCGCCTAAATGGGCAATCGCTTACAAATATCCGCCAGAAGAAGTAACTACTAAGTTATTAGATATAAAAGTTAGCGTGGGCAGAACTGGGAGAGTGACGCCATTTGGGTTTATGGAACCGGTCCGAGTAGCGGGATCAACTGTTACAAATGCGACGCTTCATAATGCCCAAGAAGTTACTCGCAAAGGAATCTTGATTGGCGATGTCGTTATTTTACGAAAAGCCGGTGATGTGATTCCAGAAATCCTTGGTCCGGTCATTGAAAAGCGGAGCGGTAACGAGCGTGCATTTGAAATGCCAACTAATTGTCCAGATTGCGGTTCAAGGTTACGCGCCATGTCAGAAGGCGATATCGATATTCGTTGCCCTAATGCGCAATCATGCCCGGCTCAATTGCGGGAACGGATTTATTATATTGGTTCAAGGGCAGCTTTAGATATTGATGTTTTGGGGTATGAGGCAGCTAACGCTTTATTGGAAGATAAATTAATTGACGATGAGTCGGCAATATTTTCGCTAACAATTTCAGATTTGAAGAAATCGAAATTCTTTATTAAAAAAGATGGTGAAATTGGCGCTAATGCTGAAAAATTAATTGCCGGTTTAAACCAAGCTAAATCGCGACCACTTTGGCGCATCCTGGTCGCACTTTCAATTCGCCATGTTGGACCAACTGCTGCACAAGCTCTGGCAAATAGGTTTGGAAATATTGCAGATATCGAGCGTGCAACTTTAGAAGAACTTTCAGATATTGATGGCGTTGGTGGCGTTATAGCACAATCAATCAAAGAGTGGTTTAGCGAAAAGTGGCATCGAAATATCGTAACCAAATGGGAAAAATCTGGAGTTTTGATGATTGATGCTGTTACCGAAAAATTACCGCAAACTCTTGCTGGATTAACAATCGTTGTTACTGGATCGCTAATAAATTTCACACGCGATGGCGTAGCTGAAGCGATAACATCTCGAGGTGGCAAATCTGCTGCATCGGTCTCAAAAAATACCGATTATTTGGTGGTTGGAGATGCGCCGGGTTCCAAATTTCAAAAAGCCCAAGAAATTGGCGTGCCGGTATTAGATGAATCGCGATTTAAGCAATTATTGGAATCTGGCCCGACAGGGTTATAAGATAACGACATGAGTAAATACCAATCCTTAGCTGAAGAGGCCGTCCGAGAATTACCAGCACCACCAGTATTTTTTGGAATATTTGCTTTCGGAATTCTCTCCTTGCTGCTCTACTTAGTTCTTCGGCTTGGTCGCGATTAATTCTCGAACCGCAATTTTCGGGGGAACTTTCGACCCGATTCATCGTGGCCACTTACATTTAATTACCGAGATAGTTAAACGAAATCTTTTTGAGAAAGTAATTATCATTCCAAGTGGAAAACCACTGCTTAAACCTACGTCACCCAAAGCAGATGCCGCGTCTAGGTTAGAGATGGTAAGAATTGCGCTCTTGGAGCTGCCGTTGGAAATACAAGATAAGTTGGAAATTTGCAGTTTTGAAGTTGAACGAAGTGAAAGTTCTTATGCGATTGATTCCGTGATTCACTTGAAATCAGAGCGCGATGCTTCATTTACTTGGATTTTAGGATCTGATGCTGCGGCAAATCTCACGAAATGGCATCGTTTTGAGGAGTTGCAGGAGTTAGTTGATTTCTTAGTAGTTCTTCGCCCAGATGCTAAATTTGTTTTAATCCCTGGCGCGCATGTAACTTCTATCGAAATTGACGCTTTAGCACTCTCATCGACTGAAGTGCGAAATTCGTTAATTTCTGGAAAAGAAGTAGCCTCTGCGGTACCAGTTTCAGTTTTAAAATACATCGAGAGAAATGGGCTTTATGCCAGCGCGTGAAAGTACGATTGCGTTAACTCAAAGAGCAGCGCAAGCTGTTATTGAGAAGTTAGGTACCAATCTAGTCGCAGTAGATTTATCTGAACAGCTGGTGCTATCCGAAGTATTTCTAATTGTTACTGGGCAAAATGAGCGTCAAGTAGATGCAATTGCCGATGAAGTAGAACGGAAGTTGGCGGAGATCGGTGAAAAGCCAGCTCGTCGCGAAAGTACTGGTCACTGGGTATTGCTAGATTATTCAGATTTAGTTGTACATATTCAGAGCGAAGAAATTCGCCAGTACTACATGCTAGATCGACTTTGGAGTGATTGCCCAATTATTAAATTAGATGCAGTAACCGAGTTAGAAAAATTGAAGCGCGGATAAATTAATTTTATGAAGAAGCAACGGATAGTTATCTGGCGACATGGCCAGACAGATTGGAATATTGAAAATAGATTTCAGGGCCACTCTGACATTTCATTAAATAGTGTGGGCGTAGGTCAGGCTAAGCGTTCGGCGGCGATTTTGGCAGGCATGAACCCAACGAAGATTATTTCAAGTGATTTAGATCGAGCATTTAAAACAGCTACCGAACTTGCAAAAATTGTAAACTTGGAAATTATAAAAGACCAAGATTTACGCGAAACAAATGGCGGCAATTGGGAAGGCAAGACTGGCGAAGAGAATCGAAAAAATGATTATGAAAGATTTGTAAAGTGGATTGATGGCACTGATGAAAAAGCAGGCGAAATTGGAGAGCGGCGTAGTGAAGTTGCGCAGCGCGCAATTTCTGCAATAGAGCGGGCACTAATTGGCCAAGAAGGAACTTTGGTTGTGGTCACGCATGGCGGCACTGCCAGATGCACATTGGGCAAAATTTTAAATTTACCGCAAGCCGAGTGGAGTGTAATTGGCGGATTATCAAATGCAGCTTGGTCAATTGTGGAACGAGGTGTGAACCCATTGGACCATCGAGATAAATGGGTTTTAGTAGAACACAATGCGGGCTCGCTGCCAGAGATTGTTTATGGTGAAGAGAGCGGCGCCGACCCAGATTCTGATAACGATATTCAAATTAGAGATACAAAGTAGAAGTGAGATAAGGTCTCCCTAAATCAAGGGGCTATGGCGCAGCTGGTAGCGCACCTGCATGGCATGCAGGGGGTCAGGGGTTCAAATCCCCTTAGCTCCACGTGAATTCACAATCAACCGCACACATACCTCGGGGTTGGCGCATCGAGGATTTATATGATCAAACCGGAAAACGATTTTTAATTACTGGCGGTACTAGCGGACTTGGACGTGAAACTGCAAGAGAACTAGCCCGATGCGGTGCTCAAGTCACGATAACAGCGCGCTCGGCAAAAAAAGCCGAAGATACTTTGAATGAGATTGCTAGCGAAAAAGTAGACTATTTGGAGATGGATTTAACGGATCTAGAGAGCGTCCGCAATGCCGCTAGGTCTGTAACTGGAAATTATGATGCCTTGATTCTAAACGCCGGAATCATGGCGATTCCATTTGCAAAAACTGTAGATGGTTTTGAAACTCAAATGAGCACCAATCATTTAGGGCATTTTGCTTTTGCCGGTTTAATTAAGAATCAAATTTCACATCGAATCATCACGGTTTCAAGTTTTGCGCACCGGATGGGCTCATTTGGCTCTGGATCACTCGATGAAATTCGAGACATTGCGCTTGGGAAGAATAAGTATTCACCTTGGGGCGCTTACGGAACTAGCAAGCTTGCAAATCTATTATTTTCTTTCGAACTAGAGCGACGCGCTCGAATTAATAATTGGCCAGTTGTTGCGATTGCGGCTCACCCTGGTTATTCAAATACAAATTTACAGATGGTGTCTTCAGAAATTCGTGAAAAAAAGAGCGAAGCAAAAGTTACTGCGGCTATAAATAAAATTTTTGGACAGAGCGCCACAAACGGTGCGCTGCCCACTTTGCTAGCTGCAACACATCCTGGACTTTTCGGCGGGCTATTTGTCGC
>DKNC01000052.1:4152-4562 GCA_002470135.1 Actinobacteria bacterium UBA7398
GTTGATAAAGAATCTGGCGCGGGTCAAGGATCTACTAGCGCTTCAAGTGCAGTAATTAGATTTAACTACTCAACTTTTGATTCAGTTGCACTCGCGTGGGAGTCCTACCGCGGGTGGCAAAATTGGCCAGCCCATTTGGGGATAAAACTCGATCATTACGCCGAAGTCATTAACGCTGGCGTTGTAATGGTTGAAGTTCCGTTCATGCCATTTGAGCCAACCGAAGCCTTATTTAAAGCTGCTGGAATTCCATATGAAATTTGGGGAGCGAAAGAACTTGCCGAAGCAATTCCCGGCTTTGATACTGGAAAGTATTGGCCACCAAAGCAGATTACCGACGATGCTTTCTGGGATGAAGCAAATGGAAACCTGACGGCAATGTATACAAAAGATGGCGGATATGTGAATGA
>DKNC01000010.1:0-2114 GCA_002470135.1 Actinobacteria bacterium UBA7398
TGCAGCTTTAGCGGAAGAACTTGTTCCAGCTTTTGGAGTTGTAGAAACAATCGTTGGTGTCGATGATCTACTTGGTACTGGCGGAATAACAATTTTCGCTGAACCTGATCCGCGCTTTGCAGATTTCTTAGCAACTTTCTTTGCTGACTTCTTAACTGACTTCTTCGCAGCTTTCTTAGCTGGACGTTTCACAGCTTTCTTAGCTGAAGATTTTTTCGCAGACGATTTTTTCGCCGTACGTTTTGCAGCTTTCTTAGCTGGGGACTTCTTTGCTGCCTTCTTCTTTGCGGCCACTATTTACTCCCTGAATTAGTTTCGAGTAATCAACGCAGGTAGACGCTGATTTATTGCTTAAGGATACCCCAGGGCATTACTAATGCCACTGAATTCAAGCCAATAACCGGGCTACTTCAGGGGCGATTGCGCGAAGTGATTTCCCGCGATGGCTGATTTCATCCTTTTCGACTGCTGATAATTGCGCCATTGTTACCTGATATCCGATTGGTTGGAAAATTGGGTCGTAACCAAAGCCACCGTCACCTTCAGAAGCTCTCCGGATTACACCGCGAATTTCACCTTCCCGAGTAGCTTCTTGACCGCTCGGCAAAACTAGCGCGACCACACATTTAAATGCAGCGCCACGATCTTCAATTTTTACATCTTCTAATTGCTGCAAAACTTTTTCCAAGTTTGCTCGATCATCACCATGTGTGCCTGACCAACGCGCTGAATAAATTCCTGGTGCACCATTTAGCGCATCAACACATAGTCCGCTGTCATCTGCGATCGCGGGAAGTCCAGTTTCACGAGAAATAGTTCGAGCTTTTAATAGTGCGTTCGCTTCAAATGTTTCGCCAGTCTCTGCTACATCTGATAAATCTGGAAATTGATTGCTGCCGACTAATTCAATATTTGGCGCTACAACTGCAAGAATTCGTGCAAGTTCTTGGATCTTGCCTTTATTGCGCGATGCAATAACTAATTTCAATTACTTCAGCGCATCCATCTGCATTTGCGTTAGCGTGCCACAACCAGCAACTGCAAGGTCCAGTAATTTATCAAGTTGTGCGCGATCAAATGGTGCACCTTCCGCAGTACCTTGCACTTCAATAAATGTGCCATCACCCATGCAAACTACGTTCATATCAGTCTCTGCTGTTACATCTTCGTCGTAACAAAGATCTAACATCGGTGTGCCATTGATAATGCCAACGCTAACTGCTGCAACCGAACTTTTTAGTGGTTGTGAATTAAGCGGAACATAACCTTTTCCTTTTGCCCAAGAGATTGCATCAGCGAGTGCAACGTATGCGCCAGTAATTGCCGCAGTGCGCGTTCCGCCATCTGCTTGAAGCACATCGCAATCTAGAACCAATGTATTTTCACCAAGTGCTTGCATATCTACTACAGCGCGAAGTGAGCGTCCGATTAACCGGGAGATCTCTTGAGTGCGGCCACCTAACTTGCCTTTTACGCTCTCCCGATCAGAGCGAGAGTGCGTTGCGCGCGGCAACATTGAATATTCGGAAGTAACCCAGCCTTTACCTTTTCCGACTAACCATCTTGGTACACCAGGAGTGAAAGAAGCAGCACAGAGAACTCGAGTGTTGCCGAATTCGACTAAGACTGAACCTTCAGCATGATCTAACCAACCGCGAGTGAATTTAATTTTCCGTAACTGATCAGGTTTGCGCCCATCTATGCGTTCAATGCCAATTCGTGAAATATTTGAATTCAATGTTACTCCCCTAATAATTAAATCTTGCTTCTTACATTTACAACTTCTGGCCCAAGGAATCTACGAGCAAGCGTTGCAAAATTTTCAGTACTGCCAGTGGCGATAAATTGGTAATCAGGTTTGCTGAGTGCGGTTCGCATTAAATTCTTTTCAGCGAGAACTCGGTATAAATCTTTTGCCGTCTCTTCCGCGCTCGAGACAAGTGTTACGCCGTTGCCCATTACATATGAAATAACACCAGTCAGCAACGGATAGTGAGTGCAACCTAGAACTAAAGTGTCTACATTAGCTTTCACTAGTGGTGCCAAGTATTCCGTTGCAACTTTAGTAATTTCGATACCGGAAGTTTCACCACGTTCTACAAACTCAACAAATA
>DKNC01000010.1:2254-3939 GCA_002470135.1 Actinobacteria bacterium UBA7398
CGGGCATCGCGGAGCATTGCCGCACTTGCCGTGTTACAGGCGATCACTATCGCCTTAACGCCGGCCGCAACTAATTGATCCATGATTTCAAGAGCAAAAGATCTAACTTCAGCTAGCGGCCTTGGCCCGTATGGAGTTCGGGCGGTATCGCCGATATAGAGAATTGATTCGTTAGGCAATTGATCGATTATCGCTCGCGCTACCGTTAATCCGCCAACGCCAGAATCGAATATTCCGATTGGGGCATCTTGATTAGGCACCTACGTAGCCTACCTTTGATAATTAATTTGTTACTAAAATGTTATGAATCATGGATGAATTTTGGGGTAGATCCTGCGTTTCAGGTGGCGGTTCTGTAAAAAGTAGCGGATTATTTATACTCTCAGATTTCGCCGACTTCATATGGGTCTACGAAAAATGAGTACCTAGCTCACCCGAGTTAGGAAAATAATTGCCTTACGGAGGCTATAAAGAATGCAACTAACATCATCACAATGGAGCACGTTGTACAACATGTTCTCCTTTGGATTAATTGCAATGCTCGCATGCACTGTGTACACACTCGTATCGCAGAGCCGAGTTCTTCCTAAATATCGAAATGCACTTGTACTCTCTTCAATGGTTACATTCATTGCTGGCTATCACTACTTCCGAATCTTCAATTCGTTTATTGATTCAAGCGAAGCCGGAATGGTTAAAGTTGGAAATGCGCAAGGTTCATTTAACGAGGCTTACCGCTACGTTGACTGGGTTTTGACAGTTCCACTTTTATTAGTAGAAGTAGTTGCCGTACTTGCACTTGCCAAAGCTGCCGCATCTTCACTAACCGGTCGCTTAGTACCAGCTGCAACAGCAATGATTGCACTTGGATACCCTGGCGAAATTGCAACCGATAATGGTTCCAAAATTCTTTGGGGCGTACTTTCAACAATCCCATTCCTATACATCCTTTATGTTCTATTCGTAGAACTAGGGAAGTCATTGGAACGTCAACCAGAAGGCGTTGCTGCAACTGTTGGCCGACTACGTTTACTTCTCATTGCTACATGGGGTGTTTATCCAATTTCATACCTATTCCCACTTCTAGGTATTGAAGGTACAGATGCATTTATGTACCGACAGATTGGTTACACAGTTGCTGACGTATTAGCTAAGTGCGTATTCGGTCTTACAATTTACAAGATCGCACGCATGAAATCTGCTGCTGAAGGCATGAAAGACGACCACTAGTTAAGACCAATAAAAAGGCCGGACCAGAAATGGTTCGGCCTTTTTATTCTCAGGAATTTTTAAAGCAGCTTTAATAAACTTTCTTGTAGCCAACCGATCCAAGAGTAAACCGCATAGACCGCTTTCATTGGATCGCTCTCAACCATTAATTCATATTTATCGTGTTGTGGTTTGGCATCTCTTTCGCCGCCAATATCTAAGCGGACTGCTAGCGCTAGCCGAATATCATTCATAGCGCTTAACCATGCCATCACATCGTCACCTTCTATAACGCAAGTTATGTGCGCAACATCCAAAGGTGAATCATTATCCCAATCTTCATCTTGCGGCAAAAGGGCTTCACGAATCAGTACTGCATTTGCACGCTTCTTTTCACGTAACCCATGTTCGGTGTAACGACGAAATTCTGCCGCCTTCTCAACATTTTTATATGCATTAGGCAAGAGCCGAAGTAA
>DKNC01000025.1:0-6737 GCA_002470135.1 Actinobacteria bacterium UBA7398
TTGAAATTTTTGCTGATGAAACCCAAAATTATTTAGTCACCGTAGCCCAACTTGAAAAAGCGCGGACCCCTAAAACTAAAGTTTTACTCTTCGGCTCCCCTTCCAACCCAACTGGTTCGGTTTACTCACCTGAACAAGTGAAGGAAATTGGCGAATGGGCAGTTAAAAATAATCTTTGGGTAATTACTGATGAAATCTATGAACACTTACTTTATGACGGTGCCGCTGCGCCATCACTTCCGGTATTAGTTCCAGAGTTGGCTGACCGATGCATAATAATTAATGGCGTTGCAAAAACTTATGCGATGACTGGTTGGCGCGTTGGTTGGATGATTGGTCCAAAAGATGTAATAAAAGCTGCGACAAATCTACAATCACACCTATCCTCTAACGTTTCAAACGTTTCGCAACGTGCAGCCATCGCAGCGCTGACCGGTGATCTCGCCGCAGTTCACAAAATGGGCGATGCATTTAATCGACGTCGTAAATTAATCGTGCAATTGCTCAATGAAATTCCTGGAGTTACTTGCCCAACCCCTACTGGCGCTTTCTATGTTTATCCATCTGTAAAAGGCGTACTTGGTAAGGAAATTCGGGGAAAGCGACCAACAACCTCAATTGAATTAGCTGCGCTAATTCTCGATGAAGTTGAAGTAGCAGTTGTGCCCGGCGAAGCATTCGGACCTTCTGGTTATTTACGTTTCTCTTACGCAACTAGCGATGCCGATATTGTTGAAGGCGTTGCTCGAGTTAAAGCGTTATTAAGCGAAGCTAAGTAACTATTCGAGGGTTAATCCCACGAAATGCACTTCTGGTTCCAACGTAATCCCAAATACTTCTTTTACGCGGCCGCGCGCATTTCGGGCTAACTCTGCAATATCGGTGGCCGTGGCAGTCCCGCCATTTACTAAAGCTAAAACATGTTTGGTAGAGACATGTGCGCCTGCGTGCACATCACCTTTCTTAACACCAGCGTGTTCCATTAACCACGCTGCCGAAGTTTTAATCCGACCATCGCTTTGTGGCCAACGCGGGGCACCTTCAGGAAGTTTTACAGCTTGCTCTTGGCTAAGTATCGGATTAACAAAAAATGAACCAGCCGACCACGAATCTGGATCGTTAGCATCTAGCAACATTCCTTTGCTAGCTCGAAGCGCTAGCACTGCGGTACGTACCTCACTTATCAGAGCCCGCTCTTCTAATTTAATCCCCAAGAAATTTGCTAGTTCTTGATACTTAATCGGTAGCGACATTTCACCATTTCGTAATTGAAAAGTGACATCTAAAATTACATATCTGTTGGGTTCCTTCTTAAATATGGAAGAGCGATAAGAAAATTCACAACTCTGATTTGTGAAGGTTCGCTGTTCATTATTCTTTCGATCAAAAGTTCGGACTTTCGCAATAACTTCAGCAACTTCGTGTCCGTACGCTCCAATATTTTGAATCGGTGCGCCACCAACGGTTCCAGGTATCCCACTTAAAGTTTCTAGCCCAGCAAAACCTTTGCCCATAATCCACGCAACGAATTGATCCCAATCTTCACCGGCTGCAACCGTGATCATGCCGCCACTACATGCATCTACTTCGTAGGTATTTCCTTTAGTTTCAACGCGAATTACTGTGCCTTTAAAGCCAGCATCCCCAACTAAAACATTAGAGCCACCGCCAATTACTAATAACGGTTCGCGTGCGCTATCTGCTTCTTGAATAGCAGCAATCAATTCAACTTCGGTAGTCGCGTGCACAAACTTCTGTGCGGGTCCACCAACATGCAAGCTGGTGTACTGCGAGAGATTTTCCATATCGTAAGGCTACCTGCGCGGTGCGAGAATGTCCTCGCGTCCGCGAAAGCGCTCCAAAATACGCTGGTAATTCTTCTTAGAATTCTTATCCCGGTACTCCGGATTTACATCGTGATACCCGTGATGTCGGCCTTGCGTTAACGGTAAATCAATTTGCAATAACTTTCCGCCGTTTTCACGAATCACCAACGACATTTCAATATCCGCATTTCGATAATAGGTTGCACTTGGATTTGCGCCGCCTGCCGCCACCATGAATTCTCGATCGAAGACCATGAAGTAAGAGAAGAGCACATCAACTTCCCCATCGCCTTTATCTTCAGTGCTGCGCCAGCCATCTTCCAGATTTACTAAGCCGCCGCGCCAGCCAACTGCTTTGTAACCTTCAGCAAATTTCGCAATCGTTGGCGTAATTGCATCACCAGTGAATTGCGTTGATGGATCCATCAAAATCACATACTTACTATTTATCCGGCCTAAGAGTTGATTAACTGAATGGCCCCAACCAAGTTTATTTTTCTGCCAATTTGCAGTTAGATTTGCAAATTCTGCCAACGGTTCACAAAGAGTTTTATTTTCTTTTCCAGAAGTCTCAATGTAAATCGGTATGTCGGTATGCGCTCGAATAGATTTTATACAAGTAATTAAATTTTCTTGAAAACCATCAGCAATAACCGCAATTGTGGCGTTCACAGCAGTGAAACTGTAGCTTTCGCCATTCCCAATACTTTTACACCCGCACACTCAGCTGTAATTTCTAGCCTTACTTGGCGAGCTGATACTTCATCAATCACTGCGCTTATAGTTATTTCAACATCGACCCCAGCAGGAACTACAACTGGCTTGGTAAATCGGGATGAAATTTCCGTTACTGCGGCAGCACTACCCGCCCACTTTGTTACGTAGCTGCCAGCGAGCGCCATAGTTAACATGCCATGTGCAATTACATCTGGAAGGCCGACTGATTTAGCAATTGTTTCATCCTGATGAATCGGATTTTGATCACCGCCAGCATTTGCATATTCAACAAGTGTGGCTCGATTAATCTTGTATGTTTCGGCTGGTATTTGATAACCAAGTTCTACTACTCTCATCCGCGCACCACCAGCGTAGTCCATTGAACTTGGGCTAACTCTGCACCGCAATGTAGATCGGTCCGGACTGTAACAATTTCATTTCCGGCAACAGCGCGATAACTTTCGATTGTTGATGTACATGTAACTTCGTCACCGGCATGAAGCGGGCGATTATTTTGAAACTTCTGATCGCCATGGACAACTCGAGTCCAATCCAAACCATTATCTTCTAAAAGAGTTTGGGAAGGCCCAAGCGAAATCATGATCGAATATGTAACTGGTGAATTTATTACTTCGCTCTCGCCAATAGCGTGCGCAAAATTCGAGATAGATTCTTGAGTGACTTTAAATGTGGTTGAACTCTTACGGCTCTTCCCGACGGCATCGGGATTGAACATCGGTTAGACCTTAGAAAGAAAGGTTTAGCGAGTTTCGCGGTGCAGAGTTGAAGCGTTGCAACGTGCGCAGAACTTCTTTAGCTCCATACGGTCTGGATCGTTACGACGGTTCTTGCGAGTGATGTAATTACGTTCTTTGCAGTCAACGCATGCCATAGTGATCTTTGGGCGAACATCCGCACTTTTGCTGGCCATGGTGACTCCTCTTTATATGCAAGTTATTAAGGGAGCGAGAATACCTAAGCGCCCTGTGGATGGCAAAAAAGAAAAGTCTCGTACTCAATGGTGAGTACGAGTCTTCTTTCTAGTAGCGGAGGCGGGATTNNACAGGATTCGAACCTGTGACCTACTGCTTAGAAGGCAGTTGCTCTATCCAGCTGAGCTACGAGATCGTGGAGCCGGCACACGTGATTCAACGTGTGGATCATCCGGCATTTATTGGAGCCACCTGACGGACTCGAACCGCCGACCATCTGATTACAAATCAGAAGCTCTACCAACTGAGCTAAGGGGGCGAATATCCGCAAATCTTACCGCTACTAATACTGTTGTAAGAAATTACCGTTTGGGATCAAGCACAATTTTGCCAGTTGTCGCTCTCGACAACATTGCTCGGTGTGCATCTGCTGCTGCTGAAAGTGGATATGTACCGCCTACATGTGGCTTTAATTTTCCACCAACAATCAATCCAAATAACTCAATTAATACATCAACTAATAACTCTTTCTTACCAAAACAATTCATCAACCAAAAACCACTAATAGTTCGCGATCCATGCATTAAAGAACCGGGATGTACTAATTGTGGCGCTTGGCGGGAAGCCATTCCGTAGAAAACTATTCGACCAAATGGCGCTAACGCCTCTAACGATTGATCAAAAGTCTTTCCACCAACCATTTCTAAAATCAAATCGACTGGTTTGCCGTTATTTGCTGCAATTAACGCGCCTTTCAAATCTTCGACTTTTGCATCAACTACAGCATCGGCGCCGAGCTCAATACAAAGTTTTTTCTTTTCATCTGAGGATGTAACTGCGATAACAAAAGCTCCCCAGAACTTTGCTAATTGAATTGCAATCGAGCCAACTCCGCCGGCTCCAGCATGCACCACAACTGATTCGCCCTTTTTCAAATGTCCTACTGTTTTAATAATATGAAATGCAGTAGTTCCTTGAACTGCCATCGCTAACGCAGCGCCATCGCTAACGCCATCTGGAATAGGAATTAAAGTGGCACTTGCTACCGAAACTTTTGAGGCATATCCGCCTTGACCGACAAACGAGAGGACGCGCTTTCCATTTGCAGTAGTACCGACAACTTCGATACCAGGAATCAATGGAAGTGTTTGCTTTGCTAAGTAACTATCTTCGGTTTGATGGGTATCCGCGTAATTAATTCCAATCGCAGTGACATCAAGGACCTCTTCGCCTGCTCCGGCAATTGGATCTGGGAGTTCGGTTAGTTGCATTACTTCTGGACCACCAAATTTGGTGATCTGAATGGCTTTCATATTTATCCTTTGGTAGAACCGAGAGTTAAGCCGGAGATGAATTGCTTTCTTAAAACAAAGAATAAAATAACTGTTGGAGCAGCTGCCAAAATAGCACCAGCAGCTAATAGATTGAAATCTGTCACGAATTCGCCATTTAATCTACGCAAACCGGAGGTTATAGGTCGCTTAGAATCCTGCGAAACAAGTATTAACGCCCAGAAGAAATCGTTATAAATCCAGGTTGTCATTAATACTCCGAGAGCTGCAAGTGGCGGCCGGATCAAAGGCAAAATAACGCGCCAATAATGGGTAAATACTGAAGCGCCATCCACGATTGCAGATTCGGATATTTCTTTTGGAATTGTCTTCATATATGAAGAGAGCACAAATGTCGCAAAGCCGGTTTGGAATGCTACGTGAATCAATATTAACCCAAGATAATTGTTATATAGAAAGTTGCGATTTCCGACTAGATCGCCAACCCAGATATACATCCAAAAAACGGGAATGTATACCAACACTGCTGGCAACATATTTCCAGCAGTAAAAACTAATAACAATGGCAAACTAAATTTAAATTTATAGCGCGAAACTACAAATGCAATTAACGATCCAAGGAAGAGCGTAATAATCACGGCAGGAATCGTTACATATAGCGAATTCAGGAAATAACCTAAAATATGCATCTGCTTAAAAGCTGCGAAGTAGTTATCAAAATTTAATCGCTTCGGCCAAGAAAATACGCCATAACTAACTACATCGCTATATGGTCGTAGCGAGGTCCAAATCGTCCAAAGAATTGGAAAAATCCAGACGAAAGCAAAGAACCCGATAAATGTGGAGATGAAAGCATCTTTACGTTTCTGGCTATTTCGATACTTCTGATCCTGAACGATTGTGCTCATCTATAAATCCTCTTTAAATACGGTACGCAAGTACCCGATAATTGGGCCAATGCAAAGTAGTAACAAGATAACGGCTAACGCAGCGCCTTTCATCGAAATTCCTTGGCCAGCAAAGTTTTGATAAACCAAAATATTAAGAAGTGGCCAACTAGTACTTGATCCGTAAATTATGAAAACCAAGTCAAAGGCACGGAGCGATTCGATCAGAGTAATAACCACAATAATGATATTGACCGGTTTCATTGCGGGCAGGATTACTTTCCTAAAAGTCTGCCAATCTGTTGCGCCATCAATAGCTGAGGCTTCTTTAAGTGAAGGATCTACCGACTTTAGGCCTGATAAATAGAGCAACATGATGTAACCAATATGGCGCCACGAAGCTACCGCCATAATTACATAAGTATTAATTTTGTAATTACCCCAAATCGAAACCGCATTACCAATATCGCGGCCCATTAAGCCTTGGATAAACCCACCTGGCTGGAACATAAAGTTCCAGATAATTCCGATAACAGCGAGCGATAATACAACTGGGATGTAATAAATTGATTCATAAATCTTATGGCCTTTTATCTTTCGATCAATTTGATAGGCCAATAAAATCCCAAGTGGAGTTGCTATCAACGAGAACCAGAGCAACCAGATTAGATTATTTTTTAAAGCTTCATAGAAAAGCGTGTCATTTAAGAAAATATTCTTATAATTTGCAAATCCGGCCCATTTGATATCGGATATCCGAATTCCGTTCCAATATGTAAAAGATAATAAAATTGTTGCTAGAGCGGGAATCCAAAGAAAAATTAATTGGACAAAAGTTGGAAATCCTACGAAAGCAGAGAGCGTAAATCGGTCGTTTCGGGAAAGAGAGCGACGGCTGCGAACTTTTTTGTCCGCAGCCGTCGTATTCATTTCTTAACCCTAATCTAATTCGTAAGAATCAACGAATTAAAGTTTTGGCAGTGCATCCCATTGTGCTTGGGTGTTTTCCAGAATCTTATTAAGATCTTTTGGATTCTTAAGGAAGTTCTGGATTGCTACGCCCACTACTGGACCAGCAAAGTC
>DKNC01000025.1:6795-7716 GCA_002470135.1 Actinobacteria bacterium UBA7398
AAATCGCTGCTGATGTAAATGCTGGTGTCGCCACCTGCAATAGCTGCATCAATACCTTCTTTTGAGCCCCAGAATTGAGCGAGGTCTTTTCCGCCCTCAACGTTGGCGCCATTAGCAGCAACAGAAATACCATCAAGCGGAGCATCGATTGTGTCGATACCGTGCTCTGGATTAATTTCTGGGAATGGAACGATCCATAGATCGTCGTAATCTGCTTGTGACTTAGCTTTGAAGTCGTTAGCGAACCATGAACCCATAAGCATTGCGCCACACTTCTTCTGTAGTAGAAGATCGCGCATGCCATCCCATGAAATATCAAGAATGTTCTTGTTCATGAATGGGATCAACTGTGCCATGTGTGTAAATACATCCACAACCTTTGGATCAGTCCACTTCTCTTTACCATTTAACAAGTCAATATGGAATTGATATCCATTTAAACGTGCGTTGATGATGTCGAATGTACCCATTGCTTCCCAACCACCCTTATCACCTAGTGCGAAACCGACTAGGCCTTTTTTCTGGGTGAGTGTGCACATCTTGATGAAATCATCCCAAGTTGCGATGTTCTCTGGGTCCATACCGATATCGGCAACCATTGACTTGCGATAGTGCAAGCCCCATGGGTAATAAGTTGTAGGAATAATATATTGCTTGCCATCTGCAGGGTTAGTTGCACCTTGGATAGCAGCAGCAGAGAGGGAACTTCCTAATGCTTTAATTTGATCTGAGACATCTGCAAGTAGTCCAGCATCTGCACGTGCATTGGTGCGCCAACCGGCCATCCAACCAAATGCATCATCAGGAGTACCCTGCATGATTTGCACGAAGTTATTCTGGAAATCATCCGAGTTAACTTGTTGTGCAATAACTTTATTACCAGACTTTGCAGTGTATGCATCGTTTACTGATTTAGCGATT
>DKNC01000025.1:7743-9274 GCA_002470135.1 Actinobacteria bacterium UBA7398
CCGCAACTAGATAGAAGTGCGCCGCCTCCTACGAGACCAGCACCACCAAGAGCTGCACCTTTAAGAACTGTACGTCGCGATACGCCAGCTCCATTTTTTTCTGTTGTCATTCGTTTCTCTATTCTCTTCATAGGCTATGAATAACGTCTCGCTCCCGAGTTGGAACTAAGACGCTGGGAATCTACGCTCACGAAGGTCGTAAAGAACCTACTGACAGGTAACAATTTGGTCACATTTTCCAAAAAGCGCTGAAATCTTTACTCATATCTATTAGATACCAGCGTAGAAGCTGCCAATAACCCGGCCAACCCAAGGAATACCGAACTAACCCCCATCGATCCAGCCACCAAGCCGGCCCCGACCGGCAAAATGAATTGGCCAACTCGATTACCAGTTAATCGAAGTGAGATCGCCATTCCACGTTCTTCAGGTGCGGAAGCAAGTGAAACCCAAGCCATCGTTAACGGTTGGCCAATTCCTAGCGCAAATCCCGCTACTAAAATTATTGCTTCAATTATTAAAACATTCGTCGTAAGAATTAAAGATCCAATAGTTATCGTTGCTACGAAACCACTTAAAATCATGATTCGTTTAGAACCAAATATCCGACTTAACTCCCCTAAAAATAACCGGGAGAACATTGATGCACCCGATCGAATCGCCAAAATAGTACCAACCACAACGGGCGATAAATTATTCTCTTGGCCAAATAGCGGTAAAAAAATAACAAGTACATCTACCGTTGATGAAACTGCCGCGGAAGTAAAGAGCGCGGACTTTAAACCTGGATTTTTAATTACATCACGCGCTTTAACTTTATGATCGGAAGCCGCAACTTTATCTGCAATCGAAACTTTTAGGCTCTTAGTAAATAAAATAGGTAACACCCCAATAAAAGCCAGCACCGCTGAAACTAAAAAAGCAGTAGCAGTAGATTTTGGCAGCGAACCATTGACGCCGCCAGATATTCCACCAAGGAGCGATCCAACCATCTGTCCAAGCGAAGCGCTAAAAGTGTAATAACCAAAATATTTATCATACGAACCTGGCTCGCTCCGATTAGCCATCATAGTTTGGCCACCAACCATTACACCTAAATGACCAGTGCCCGCAATCGCCGTAAGGATTCCCAATACTAAAAATGAATTAGCGTTTGAAAGTAATAGCCCTGTAACTAAAACCGTAAATCCGCCCCATAGTAAAAATTTTTTCTCACCAACTTTTCCAACTAATCGCCCGAACGAGACTGCAAGGGCCACCGGTAAAACCGCATAAAGTGCGCCTAAAACTCCGATACCAGTTCCGTCTAGACCTAGTTCAAGTCCACGATAAGTAATCATCGGGCGAATTACATAAATAGCACCTTGCAAGAGCGCTGAATTAAAGAGCGTTAATAACGCCCATCTTTGGATTATTCCGGACCGCATACTTATTACTTTACAGTTTTAACGCGGGATTTCTTCACTAACTTGATCACGGTAGGTGCCACCAATACCAATATCAACGAGGTGTATAAAATCTTCGAAAGTGG
>DKNC01000047.1 GCA_002470135.1 Actinobacteria bacterium UBA7398
GCGAACCGACCCCAGAAGAGCTCGCTAAAGAGCTCGATATGACGCCGGAAAAAGTTGTCGAAGTTCAAAAATATGGTCGCGAACCGATTTCATTACACACACCACTTGGCGAAGAGGGCGATTCTGAGTTCGGCGATTTAATTGAAGACTCAGAAGCAATCGTTCCGGCCGATGCGGTTTCGTTCACCCTATTGCAAGAGCAATTGCACTCGGTTCTTGATACGTTATCGGAGCGCGAAGCTGGCGTAGTTGCGATGCGATTTGGATTAACTGATGGCCAGCCAAAGACGCTAGATGAAATTGGTAAGGTTTACGGCGTAACTCGGGAACGAATCCGCCAGATTGAATCGAAAACTATGTCGAAATTGCGTCACCCATCTCGGTCACAAGTATTAAGAGACTATCTAGATTAGGAGCTAACATGTCGGAAAAAGTAACTATGCGAATTAAAGAAAATGGTTCGATTCGGATCACTGGAACTGTTGATATTGTTGATGCGGATGGCAACGTAATCGAATCTAAAACAGATTTCTCATTGTGCCGTTGCGGCAATTCAAGTAATAAACCGTGGTGTGATGGTGCCCATAAAGCAACCGGGTTTGAAGCGCCAGCGCTTTAAAAATGTCGCTCGAACGAAATCTGTCGCTTTGGGCAGATTCTGTTAATCCCAGTAATTATCCAACGTTAGATCAAAATCTAGATTTAGATATTGCAATTATCGGTGGTGGATTTTCTGGATTGTGGAGCGCTTTCCATTTAATTGCTGGTGATCCAAATTTAAAGATTGCAATTTTCGAGGCTCGCCATCTTGGGTTCGGAGCTAGCGGTAGGAATGGTGGTTGGGTCTCTTCAGACTATCCAGTGTCAAAAAATGTATTAACCAAGCGGATCGGAAAAAACGCTGCTGCTGCGATTTTTGCAGCGCTTAAAGCTTCAATAAATGAAATTGGCAACTTTGCTAACGAATTTGCAGCCGAAGCAAATTTTACAAGTGGTGGATCCATAATATTTGCGAGAAATCCCGGTCAAGTCACCCGATTAAAAGCTGGCGAAGATGCAGACCATCGATGGCTATCCAAATCTGAATTGGCCGAAAAGATTTTAATTGCAGATTCGATCGGTGCATTACACACGCCGGCTTCTGCGGTTGTGAATCCGATGGAGCTCTTGCTCGGATTAGCCCGCCATCTCACCAAAAAGGGCGTGGCTATTTATGAAAATTCAGCTGCCACGATTGCAGATTCTGGCCAATTATTAGTGGGCAGCAACTTAGTTAGAGCGCCGCGAATAATTAACGGTGTTGAAGTATTTCGAAGCGCACCACGCGAACAAATTCCACTTTATTCGTTAATGGTTGCTACCGAACCACTTTCAACGCAGTTTTGGCGCGAAGTTGGAAATATTGATCGTGCCACCTTCGCGGAGGGTTCACATCTTATTAATTATGCTCAACGAACTGCTGATAATCGATTAGCAATCGGAGGCCGAGGCGCGCGATATCCATTCAAATCCAAACGTAGTTCTGCTATCGAAAATTCCAGTAAAACTCATGAAGCGTTACGAAATCTAACTAGACGTTGGTTTCCACAGCTTAAAGATATTAAGTTCACACATTCATGGGGTGGCGCGATTGCAATTACGCGTGATTGGGAGCCTTATGTTCGCTGGGATAACCAGCGTGGATATGGCGAACTTGGTGGTTATGCTGGAGACGGAATGACTATGACATATTTAGCAGGCAAAGCAATGGCAGCAGAAGTATCGGATAATCAATCAGAAATTAGGGATTTGCATTTTGTAAATCGACGTTCTAGAAATTGGGAAATTGAACCAATTCGTTACTTGGCGATTAATGCGTTAGTTAAGCTAACCAATTTATCTGATGTAGAAGAAAGATTTACTAAAAAGCCAAGCTTGATAAACCGAATTATCGAACCGGTGACCCTTCGTTAAGACGAGCGGTTTCATCATGGATCTTTACTGAAACCGACTTCAAGCCTTCGGCATACTCTTTTCCGTGATGGCCACAAAATAGTAATTCTCCGCCCGAGATTAAAACGGCACGTACATATGCCTGTGCGCCGCATCGATCGCAACGATCAACAGCATTTAGCGGAGTTGTTTCTAGAATCATTTGTTCGGTCATTACGCTCTCCTCGTTCTGGCCTAGGCGAAGTACTTAATTCGTTACTGTTAGTGGAACATCAAACCACTATTACCTTATTCCCCGCTCGCTGAAATACTTTTTTACGCTCGGGCGTGTCAAAATTCATGGAATTACCGACATTTTCACAGCCTACTCGGCGCGTATGACATCGTAATTTTAATTGCGCAGATACTCTTCACCTCCGTGGCTACCGAATCTAATTCAAGTATTTCCGAGGTATCTGCATCGGATAATGGGTATACCGCAAAAGATCTTTCCGTACTCGAAGGGTTAGATGCAGTTCGCAAACGTCCCGGAATGTACATCGGCTCTACCGATGGTCGCGGACTTATGCATTGCTTATGGGAAATCATTGATAACGCCGTTGATGAATCGCTAGCTGGATATTGTAAAAAGATTGAAATTAATTTAGAAAAAGATGGATCAATCGAAGTTCATGATGATGGTCGCGGAATTCNNCAGTAGATAAAGAACCAAAGACCGGACTAACCGGCGTTGAGGTTGTAATGACAAAATTACATGCTGGTGGAAAATTTGGCGGCGGCTCTTATAACGCAACCGGCGGCTTACATGGCGTTGGCGCATCTGTTGTAAACGCACTTGCATCTCGTCTTGATGTTGAAGTTGATCGAGATTCTAAAATTTATTGGATGTCATTTAAACGCGGCGTTGCTGGAATTTTTGAGGGTGACGGACCAAATGCGCCTTTCGAAGCAAAATCCGGGCTACGGATTATTGGAAAAGTTTCCTCAAAAATTACTGGTACTCGGGTTAAATGGTGGTCGGATCGCCAAATATTCTTAAAAGATGCCGAACATGACATCGAAGAAATTTACGCACGGGCCCGCCAAACTTCTTATTTAGTTCCGGGCATTACGCTCATTGTTAATGACAATCGGAGCAAAGATAAGACAAGTGAGACTTTTTATCACAAAGGCGGCATTTCGGAATATTGCCACTTTTTACAGCCAGATGACCCAGTCGGCGATGTAATTCGACTGCAAGGGCGCGGTCACTATCAAGAAACAGTGCCGGTGCTTGATGACCAGGGCCACTTAGAGCCGACCGATGTTGAGCGCGATATGGATGTAGATGTCGCAATTAAATGGGGCAACGGCTACGAGAGCACGATGCGCTCGTTTGTAAACATTATTACCACCCCTAAAGGCGGAACCCACGTTCAAGGATTTGAACGTGCTCTCACAAAAACTTTTAACGATATTTTGCGATCAACTGGAACGCTGAAAAAGAACGAGTTAGATGTAATTAAAGATGACATTCTTGAAGGTTTAACCGCAGTCGTCACGGTCAGGATGCAAGAACCACAATTCGAAGGCCAGACCAAAGAAGTTCTAGGCACTCCCGCAGTAACGAAAATCGTAACTACGGTTGTTGGTGATGAGTTAAAAAAATTCTTCAATACGACAAAGCGCATCGATAAAGCTAACGGTCGATTAATTCTAGAAAAGGTTGCGGCGGCATCTCGAACTCGTATCTCTTCTAGAGCCCATAAAGAATTGCAACGCCGCAAAAATGCGTTGGAGAGTTCCTCCTTACCTGCCAAACTTTCAGATTGCCGATCCGAAGATGTTTCTAGAACTGAATTATTTATAGTTGAAGGTGAATCTGCGCTAGGTACTACTAAAGCGGCGCGTAACTCGGAGTACCAAGCAATTTTGCCAATCCGCGGGAAAATTCTCAATGTTCAAAAAGCTTCGCTCTCTCAGATGCTTGATAACACTGAATGCGCCTCAATCATTCAAGTTATCGGAGCCGGTTCTGGAAAATCATTCACCATAGATGATGCTCGATATGGGCGGGTAATTCTCATGTCAGATGCTGATGTTGATGGCGCACATATCCGCTGTTTGCTATTGACCCTTTTATATCGTTATATGAAACCGTTAATCGATGACGGTCGAGTTTTTGCGGCAATTCCACCGTTACATCGCATTGATATTTTAGGCGGTGGCGGCAAGAAGGGTGAAGTCTTTTACACTTACTCTGATGATGAGATGAAAAAACTACTCGCGGATTTAGCCAAACAAGGAAAACGTTGGAAAGAACCGATCCAGCGCTATAAAGGTCTTGGTGAGATGGATTCGGATCAACTCCGTGAAACCACCATGGATCCAAACCATCGCACCCTTCGTAGAATTACCGTAAAAGATGCAGCAGCTGCGGAGAAAATGTTCGAACTTTTGATGGGCAATGAAGTAGCGCCTCGCAAAGACTTTATTTCAACGGCAGATATCGATCGCGATCGGATCGACGCTTAATCAATTAGTTTTGTACGACGTTCGGTCGCGTATTTCTTTGATACCTCAGTTAATTCATCCGATACTTGCTTTCGGAGCGCATCGTCGCTCTTTAATAGCGCAGTTAGAGCGGCGATAGTTGCTTTAAGTTCTTTCTGCTCGGATTCTAATTCCAACTTAGACATTTTGGTTAGGCGCCGGAGTGGCATATCTAAAATATATGTAGCTTGCTCATCGCTTAACTTGAAACCTTTTATGAGCGCAGCTTTTGCGGCGTTAGCATCATCGCTACCTCGAATGATTTTAATGACTTTGTCGATATCGATAATTGCCTTTAGAAGGCCATCTACTAAGTTCAATCTGGCAGTGGCTTTATCTTTACGGAAATTAGATCTACGAGTGACCACTTCAATACGATGGTTGATAAATACTTGGAGGAATTCTTTTAAGCCAAGAGTTCGTGGCTTTCCGCCAACTAGCGCGACTGCGTTAATGGAGAAAGCATCTTCAAGTGGGGTCAGCCGGTAGAGATTTGCCAATACTTCCTCTGGTTCAAACCCGTTCTTAAGTTCAATTACAACCTTTGTGCCTTGTTGGCCGTCGGTTAAATCGATTATGTCTGAAATTCCTTGAATTTTTTTAGCTTTAACTAAATCTGAAATCTTCTCAACAACTTTTTCTGGACCAATGTTAAATGGGAGCTCGGTAATTGTGATGCCAACTTTTCTCGATGTCACTTTACTAATTTCAACTTTGGCTCGAACTTTGAAAGCGCCTTTACCGGTTTGGTATGCCTCAAGCACTCCTTCTTTGCCGACCAGCTCGCCACCGGTAGGGAAGTCAGGGCCAGGAATAAATTTCATTAATTGTTTTAGGGTTGCATTTGGCGTTTCAATCAAATGTTTTGTCGCTGAAATTACTTCACCTAAGTTATGCGGCGCCATATTGGTAGCCATGCCGACCGCGATACCAGTCGTGCCATTTACTAAAAGGTTAGGAAAAGCCGCGGGTAGAACTTGCGGTTCCAATAATTGGCCATCGTAATTCGAAGCGAAATCCACGGTGTTCTCATCTGCTTCTTCGACCATCAACATGGCAGCGTTTGCTAATCGCGCTTCGGTGTAACGCATCGCGGCTGGACCAGCATCTAGCGATCCGAAGTTTCCGTGGCCATCAATAAGTGGCAATCGCATGGAAAAGTTTTGGGACATACGAACTAGCGCATCGTAGATAGCGCCATCCCCATGTGGATGCAATTTACCCATCACTTCACCAACGACTCGCGCACTCTTTACATGGCCGCGTTCGGGACGAAGCCCCATATCTGCCATCTGGTGCAGAATTCTTCGATGTACTGGTTTTAAACCATCGCGCGCATCTGGAAGTGCTCGTGAATAAATAACTGAGTATGCATATTCCAGAAATGATTCTGACATTTCAGAGGAGACATCAATGTCAACGATCTTGCCAGCGTATTCGCCGGGCTTTGGACCGACAACCTTGGCTGTCTTCTTACTTGCTTTGCTCTCTGGCTTTTTACTCACGGGCGTGATTCTGCCAAGTAAAAGTAGAAAAGTTAGGGATTGACTGGCGGTCTTGCTCCGATAATTGCGACACATTGGGTTGCAAGGTCAATTGCGCTTCCCATTGCGGCCAATAGATCAGGTTTTTCTATCCAAGAACCGATAAATCCGGCAGCGAATGCATCGCCAGCGCCAGTTGTATCAATTACATTTGCAGATTTTGCTGATACTTCAAGAGAATCAAGATCACGTTTAATCGCAATAGCTCCTTGAGATCCGCGTTTGATTACAACAATTGGGACTAATTCGTTAAGTTCTTTAAGCGCTAATTGGATATCACTTCTTCCAGTTAAATAAAAGGCCTCTTCCTCATTAAGAATTACGATATCCATTCTAGGCAGAATATTTTTTACAGATGCTAGACCGACATGGTTCATAGTTCCGACTGAAGCTGGGTCAAAAATAATTGGAATTTTTGCAGATGTGATTGCGTTCACCATCGCAACCACCCCAGTAGTAGACGCTGGATTCAGCAGCGAATATCCAGATAGATAAACTGCTGAAACATTATCCAAAGCTGGTAGATCCGAAAGGTTTAAGCCGGAATTTGCACCAGATTCCGGAAACATTGTTCGTTCGCCAGTTTTATCTACTAGCACTGCGACTACTCCAGTTTGTGCGCCTTGAATAACTATATTTCCATGCTGCACGCCTAATTTATCAAGCTCGGCCATTACTGCGGTGCCGGCAGGATCATCCCCAACTCGGGATACAAGTTGTACTTTGTGGCTTGAGAAAGCTAACCATGAAGCCACATTTGCCGCTGCGCCACCACCATGTGTTGAGATCTTGGCCGGGGTATCACTTCCGTAATTAACCTCAGTGTTGATTCGAATTACAACATCAAGCATCACATCACCGATGCAAAGGATTAGCCCCATTTTTATTGGGCAGCTGCGGCAATTTGTGCCGCTAGTTTTGCGTTTGATTTAATAATTTCAATATTTACTCTAAGAGATTCGCCATTGCTGGCGTTGTGAAAGAAATCTAGCAAAAACGGGGTGACCACTTTGCCAGTAATATTTTTTGCCGCTGCACTTTCTAAGCCAGCTTTTAAAAGTTGATCATGGGTTGTGCGTGCCATCTCAGTTTCTACTGGATTGGCAACAATTAATGCGCAATTATCAGTTTTAAGTTGGCGACGCTTACTTAAGATTTGTACAATCTCAGATACCGAATCCACTCGATGTTCTAGTGGAAATCCGGAATCAATCAAATAGAAACCAGGGAATCGGTCAGTCTTGTAACCGATTAACGGAATACCAAAAGTTTCTAACCGTTCCAAAGTGGCTGCCACATCTAAGATTGATTTAACACCGGCGCAAATAACGGTGATTGGGGTAGTTGCAAGTGCAAATAGATCTGCAGATTCATCCCAAGATTCGCGAGCACCGCTATGGACGCCACCCAAACCGCCGGTTGCAAAATAAGAAATACCGGCAGCATGTGCAATCTGGGCAGTTGCAGCGACTGTAGTGGCCGCGCTAAATCCTTTAGCTGCAAATATTGCTAAGTCTCTAGTGGATGCTTTTGCTACATTTGTATCATTTGCAATTCGATCTAATTCATTTGGCTCTAATCCAATGTGAACTTCGCCGTCAATCATTGCAATTGTTGCCGGAGTTGCACCGTTAGCTCGAACAATCGCTTCAACCTCAAGGGCGACTTCTAAATTTGCTGGACGCGGGAGTCCGTGGCTAATAATCGTTGATTCCAAGGCAACAATTGGAGATTTATCGGAAATCGCACGCTTTACCGCAGTAGCGAAAGTGCTCATAAGGCTGAAGGTTATCGTCAATTTTTACTGGAAAGATACGCCCTATGGCGCACCTTCTCTCTGACTTATCACAGTCAGTTTTTTCGAGCCTAGGTTTAGCAGATACGGAAGATTCGCTTTTAATCGGGGAGAGCCCGACAGCACGTGAGTGCATAGTTCTTATTGATGGCATGGGATGTAATGCAATTGCGGAATATGGTTCACAACTTCCGATTAAAGATCAAATGAAATTTATCGCGACGCTATCGTCTAACTTTCCGTCTACCACAGTTACTAATTTAACTTCTTTAGGTACCGGAGTTCATCCAGGCGAACATGGCATGTTGGGATACACCATGCGAGTTCCAAGAAGCGGCGTACCGGGACGACTTCTAAACGCATTACGTTGGGATGAAAGAGTTGATCCAGTTACGTGGCAGAACGTTGATACCCTCTTCGAACGTGGAGTTCGTGCTGGAATTTCGGTCTCGCATGTAGCTGCGAAACGCTATCAAGATAGTGGTTTTACTGAAGCTGCGCTGCGGGGTGCTCAATATCGTGGCGGTAATAGTTCGACTGAATTGATTACGCAAGCGGCAATCGCACTAGCAAAGCCAAATTCGTTTGCATATGTTTACATCAGCGATTTGGATGAGGCGGCTCATAGCGATGGTATGGGTTCAGAGAAATGGTTAGTGGCACTTGCAAAAACTAATGAGTTAGTAACTGGGCTCCTGGAACGGTTGCCATCTGGAACTCGAATTTGGTTGACTGCCGACCACGGCATGATTAATCGGAAAGATTTCACCGTATTAGGCAAAGATAATTCGCTATTGGAAAATGTAACTTTATTAGGCGGCGAACCGAGAGCCAGACATCTATATGTGAGAGATGGTTCGGACGGTGATGTGCTTTTGCAATGGAAAGAGTTTTTTGGCGAGACTGTTTCGTTATTTTTGAAAAAAGATGCAATAGCGGCGGGCTTATTTGGCGCACTTGTTACAGAAGATAGCTTTGATCGGTTGGGCGATGTAATTGCGATTCCTAATGGCGATTTGGTATTGATTGAACCGGATAAGGAAAAACAACAATTAGCTATGGTTGGCCATCATGGCGGACTTACGTCAGCTGAGTTAGAAATTCCGTTGTACTACGGAAGTGCAAGTTAAATTTATTCTTCCGCTTCATCTTTGTCGCGCTTAGAGCCAAACATAATGTCATCCCAAGAGGGGATTGAAATTCTCCGTTTTACACCATCGCGCTTTGCTTCTGGCTCAATATCTAAAGTTTCTTGAAGCGCTGGTGCCGTTGGAGTTTCAATTGGATTATCTTCTTCTTGCATCGGGTCAGTCCTAACTGCGACCAACCGTGGAGCTTGCCTATCTGAAGTCGATGTATCCCCAGTTGGGAAAATCATGCCATGGTCATTGCGTGGCGCTGGCTTCGCAAGACTTTCTTCGCCGCCAATCCATCGAGCACCTTCATCTTCTGAAGTTAAAGTTTTACGAGCTGCATCAAAACTCCAAGTTGCAGTTCCGGCGCCATCTCGGTTTGGATAATCTAAATTAATTTTCCAGCTACCGTCTTCACTCCTTGCAGTATTCCAATTTACTAAATTCATATCGACGCCACGTGGCGCGAGTCGATGCAATACCAATTCTGCAAGAGTTTGCGATTGCGAATCTTTTCGTAATGGAGTTTTCTGCGCTAAGTCCACGATGTATGCGCGTTCTTGCATGATTGGTCCAGAAAACCGTTCAATCTTGTCCATTGAAACATTTCCTATGCGTGAAATTTCGTCAGCGCGTTCGCCTGCGCGCAACCGAGCTTGAATCTCTTTAATAGTCATAACTTCCGGAGTTTGATCTAGGACGGCCGCAAGTTTTGCTTGATTTACAGTTGCGCGGAGCGAGTCGCTAATTCGAACCGTGTAAGTTACGCCGCCGTTATCGGTTAGTTCCAGATGGTTGCCATCTTCAGAGCGGCCTACGACTCGAAGATCCTTATTTTCGGATGGCTCATCTGAATTCACGGGGAAAGATTGCCACAATCTCTCGAGTAAGTCAGGGATAACACTCGATAAACCCGACCTAATGACTATTTTATTCTAGGTTTTAGCCAGACCTTAAAGTAGAAAATCAAAGTTAGTATTGAAATTCCCATTGCGGTAACTGGCACTATAAATGCAGTTTGAGCGCCTGTTGTATCAATAATGTGACCTGTTATGGCACCTGGAAGCGCGCCACCCAATATTAATCCGGAGAGAATCCACGCCAGCGTTTCAGTAACTTGATTTTCTTCTACTAAATTTTCAGCTGCGGTATATCCAGCAACAATAAGTGGCGCGATAAATATTCCGTTGAGAAATAGCGCAATTGAAAGCATCAGCAGATTACCGGGGAAAAGTTTCGCTGCAAACAAGAGCGGGAGAGTAAAAATAGCCAGCGCTATGGTAAAAAATATATACCGGCTCTGTGCTGAAATTCTCCAGTGCTGCGCACCATTGATAAAGGCTGCGATCAAACTTCCCAAAGCCCAAATTGCATACAGCAATCCAGTCTGCGACTTTGCTCCGTATTGATCAGCATAGGCAACTACGATTAAGCCGATTGCGGCAAATGATGCGCCAGTGAAAATAAACGGCAAAAAGATCGCCTGTACTTCCAGAGTAAAAATTGGATTTTTATGTTTTACGCCTTTTATTTTAGGGTGTGGCATAGGTTCAGTCGCTTTTTGCGCTATGAAAAGTGTCGAGCCAATTGATAGAAAAATTGCGGCGGCTAACACGCCAGCGTATGGTCCGACATTGGTAGCGCATAAAGTTGTAATTATTGGTCCAACCATAAAAACTATTTCATCGAGCAAAGATTCAACCGAGTAAGCAGTGTTCATTAATTTTGAATCACCGTTAAGAACATGGGACCAGCGCCGTCTAACCATTTGACCGGTGCCAACAAATACGCCTTCAAAGATGATTAACAATATAAACCAGCTCCATCTTGGCGCATCAAGTCGAATCACAGTTAAGAAGCCAAGTAGCGCGCTGATGTGAATCGGCACTGCAATCGCAAGAATCCGGCTCTGGCCATATCGATCAGCCGCGCGTGACCAAAATGGCGCAACGAAAGCGGCCATCAGCGCACCAATTGCAGTAAAAGTTCCAGCTAGCGCATAGGAGTCAGTTTTTGCCACGATAACGAAAACAATTGCAATGGACATCATAGAAATCGGCATCCGCGCAATGAATGCGGCGAGCGAGAATTTAAAAGCACCTTTTGTGCGATATATGTTTAAGTAAGGCGCAATCATGAGGATAGCCTAGCCGTGGTTAGATTAAGACATGACATTTAATGGTGATCGCCAAGCGCTATGCGACTTAGCGATTGAAGTCGCAAAAAAAGCTGGCGAATTACTAATGAAGCGACCGGCAGCATTCGATCTATCGGAAAAATCATCGGTCTTAGATTTTGCTACACAGATGGATATTGAAAGTGAAGCGCTAATTGTTAAATCCTTATTAGAAGCAAGACCCGACGATGGGATTGTTGGTGAAGAGGGCGCAAACCGTGAAAGCAAGAGCGGTGTCACTTGGGTTATTGATCCAATTGATGGCACCGTTAATTATTTTTATGGATTACCAGGTTGGAATATAAGTATCGGCGTAAAAGACGAGACCGGTGTAATTGCTGGCGCCGTTTTTTCACCAACCACTAATGCACTTTGGTGGGCAACGCGCGGCGGCGGCGCCTTTTATAATGGCCTCAAAATTTCTTGCAATAACCCGGTGACTTTAGATAATGCGTTAATCGCTTCCGGATTTGGTTATGACCGTTCGGCCCGAGTCTCGCAGAGTGCAGATATCGCAAAATTATTACCAATAATTCGTGACGTTAGAAGAAATGGCGCCGCCGCAGTCGATCTATGTTATGTAGCAATGGGTGCAGTGGATGCATATTTTGAAGAAGGTTTAAATGAATGGGATCTAGCGGCGGGTGGGTTGATTGCAACCGAAGCTGGGGCAGTTATCTCAAATCGGAGTGGTGGTGCTCCTGGGAAATCGATGGTCCTCGCGGCTGGCCCAGCGCTCCATCGCGAGCTGTTGGCCGCGCTCGCGATTTAGTAGTTTCGCGCTTGCTATGGCAAGATACGGGGTCTGTCGGGTGATAGCTCGACTTGCTACACCTCAAAAAGTGTTAAATAGCGTTAGGAAAAATAATGAACGTGCTCGATGCGGTCGATTCCGCTTCTCTCCGCTCTGATATCCCAAACTTCCGTGCGGGCGATGAACTTAAAGTTCACGTACGAGTTATTGAAGGTAGCAAGAGCCGCATCCAGGTTTTCCAAGGCGTAGTCATCGGCCGACAAGGATCAGGTGTTCGTGAAACTTTTAATATTCGCAAGATTTCATATGGCGTTGGCGTAGAGCGTATTTTCCCAGTACACGCGCCGGTTATCGAAAAAATTGAATTAGTTCGAAAGGGCGATGTACGTCGCGCCAAACTTTACTTCTTAAGAGATCTTCGCGGAAAAGCTGCAAAGATTAAAGAGAAGCGCGGTGGCGATGATTTAGCGGCCGCTTATTCAACAACCACAACATCAATTCTTGATGAAGTGAAGCCAGCTGTAGCAGAAGCTCCAACTGAAGCGGTTGTTGAAACTTCAGATGCGCAAACAACGGAAGCTTAATTCGTTAGGAGAATTTCCACTCCTTATTGTTGTTGCGCTAGTCGTCTCAATTGTTGTTAAGACTTTTTTAATTCAATTTTTCTATATCCCATCTGGATCAATGGAGAACACACTTCAAGTTAATGATCGGGTTGGCGTTAATAAAATCGGTAACTTCTTTGGTGAGATCAAACGTGGCGAAGTAGTAGTTTTCCGAGATTCGGCTGGCTGGTTACCCGACCCCGACCCAGCTGAAGCTGGGATAGTCGGAAAAGCAAAGTCAGCTTTAGTTTTCGTTGGAATTTTGCCCAATCCAGCCAAGCAATATTTGATTAAGCGCGTAATTGGCGTTGGTGGCGATCGCATTGTCTGCTGCGATGCGACCCATCATTTAAAAGTGAATAACATTTCAGTTAAAGAACCTTACATTTTCAAGGGTGATCGCCCAAGCGATACAGATTTTAAAGTTACCGTTCCTAAGGGTTTTATTTGGGTAATGGGAGATCATCGCAGCGCTAGCGCAGATTCCAGATTCCACACCGATGATCCGCACAAGGGGATGGTTCCGCTCTCTGCCGTTACCGGTCGCGCAACATTTGTAGTTTGGCCCTTGAAGAATGCAAAATTGATTGCAGCCGCTAGTGATTTATCTAAAGTAACCGTAACCAAAAAATAGCCATATACCTTTAATTAAAGGATCGCTAAATGATTGAAGCGAAGCTGATTAGCACTGGCTTTAAAAATATCGCTGGAGTTGATGAAGCCGGGCGTGGTGCTTGCGCTGGCCCGCTGGTAATCGCAGCCGTTATTTTAGATAATCCACTTTCAGAAAAATTTGTAGAAGTACGTGATTCCAAAGCGTTAACGGAAAAGCAACGCGAGCAACTTTATAGGCTGATTATTGATAATTCTATTTCTTACGCGATTATTTCGGTAACGGTAACTGAAATAGATAGCGGTGGCGTGCATAGAGCTAATATTGAAGGAATGCGCAGGGCAGTTCTCGGACTCAAATCTAAGCCCGAATATGTTTTGACTGATGGTTATAAAATTGCAGGACTTGCAATTCCGGCACTCGCGATCTGGAAAGGTGATCAAGTTGCAGTCTCAATTAGCGCCGCTTCAATATTAGCTAAAGTCACGCGTGATCGAATAATGCGAGGACTCGATAGCGAATATCCTAATTACGGAATGTCATCTCATAAAGGGTATATAACTAAAAAACACTCAGCTGCTCTTGCTAAATTTGGGGTTACTGAAATTCATCGCAAATCCTTTGCAAATATTGCAAACCTTATTCACAACGGCAAATAATTCACATTTAGAAACGACGCCCCGAATCGCTAATTAAATACTTCATAGCCTTACGCCATGGCAAAAAGCAAAGAAGCGGCGTTAATTGGTGAAGTTGGCGAGACTTTAGTAGCAAATCATCTAAAGAAAAAAGGTTATGCGATCCTCGCGCGAAATTGGCGGATCAAAGATGGCGAGATTGATTTAGTTGCGTTATCGCCAAACGGGAAAATTACTTTTGTTGAAGTAAAATCTCGTTCCTCGATGGCATTCGGTCACCCATTGGAGGCGATCAGCCCAGATAAGGCTTTTCGATTACAACGATTAGCGCTGGCGTGGCTAGTTTCCAATTCAAAATTTGGCGCAGATTTTCAGATTGATGCCGCAGCTGTAATTATCGCGCCATCTGGCGGCATCGAAATAGATTATCGCGAAGCCGTGCTGTGACTATTGGCGTAACCCATGGCGTTAGCTTGATGGGACTAGCTGGAACCTTGGTCCAGATTGAAGTCGATATTTCAGATGGCTTACCGCATTACTCATTATTAGGTTTACCAGATTTAGCGCTAATGGAATCCCGCGATCGGGTCCGTTCTGCATTAGTTAATTCGCAGGAGAAATGGCCAAATAAAAAAGTTACGGTTTCGCTTTCGCCTGCTTGGTTACCAAAAAGTGGTTCGAATTTTGACCTACCAATTGCAGTTGCAATTTTGGCCGCGCAAGAAGTTATTCCTGCAAAACGGTTACATCGAGCTGTTTTTTATGGTGAGCTCGCGCTCGATGGTCGGATTCGTGAAGCTCGGGGCGTGCTGCCAGCGTTAATTTCACTTTTGCATAGTGACGTTCAAACTGTGATTGTGCCACAAGCAAATGCTGCGGAAGCAAAGTTAGTATCTGGTTTAGAAATTATTCCTATGGAAAACATTTCGGAATTGTTGAAATGGTTGCGAACTGGAATCAGAGTTGAAGCAGAAGAAGTAATTTCAATTGAAAAAGTAAATGGTTTTAAAGATTTATCAGATGTGGCCGGCCAACCCGACGCTAGATATGCTTTAGAAGTAGCAGCAACTGGCGGCCATCACATATTAATGATTGGGCCACCCGGAACTGGCAAAACGATGCTGGCGGAGCGGCTACCTTCGTTGCTGCCAGAGCTTGGCGAGAAAGCAGCGCTGGAAGTTAGTGCGATTCATTCGGTTGCTGGTGCGCTAAAAGAACGTGGTTTATTTTCTAAAGTCCCACCATTTATTTCGCCACATCACACCACAACTCGAACTGCGATGGTTGGTGGTGGATCTAGCGTTATAAAACCAGGCGCATGTTCGTTGGCTCATAATGGCGTTTTATTTATAGATGAAGCGCCAGAATGCGTAAGCGGCGTTTTAGATGCGCTACGCCAACCTTTGGAATCAGGCGAAATTACAATCACTAGAGCGATTGGCAGCGCAACTTTTCCGGCAGATTTCATACTTGTGCTCGCTGCAAATCCATGTCCGTGTGGCCGACTTTCTGGCAGAGGACGGGGCTGCAGCTGTTCATCATTACAAGTACGGCGCTATTTGAATCGGCTTTCGGGGCCACTGATTGATCGGGTAGACCTAAGAATAAAAGTGGAACCGCCATCAAGAACTGCTTTTGCAAGTGGGGAAATTGGGGAAAGCAGCGCAGTTGTTAGAGAACGGGTAGCGCTGGCACGGGCGCGAGCCGCAAAACGATTCGCTACTTTAAATATTTCGCGCAATGCTGAGATTCCGGCATTTGCACTAAGAAATGAATTCAAAGCAGAGCGAGCCGGAATGTCACTTTTGCATAATGAAATGGATCGCGAAAATCTAACCGCACGAGGTTTTCATAAAACGTTACGGTTAGCTTGGAGTATTGCTGATTTAGTAGAGCATGAGTTACCTCTCTTAGAAGATGTAAAGCGTGCGCTGGCACTACGTGATGGCATGGAACTATTTGGATGAATACAACAGAGACACGAGTTCGACTCTTTGCCGCAATCGAAGGTGGTTCACTTTTCTGGAGCAATGAAATTGCAACTATTGGAGCGGATTTAGTACTAGAAAAAATAATTGGCAATGGCTATCAGGCGGATAAAAACTCAATTGGTTTCATCTCTAGAGAAATTAAGAATTCGAACTCCCAAAAATTGTTGGCTGAAATAGCAGCAGCCGGAGCCAGTTTTATTACGCCAGAATCGGCAGAATGGCCAACTTCACTAAATGATTTAATTGCGCCACCAATTGCGTTAGTCATTAAAGGATCGTTAAATAGTGGGAATAAAGTTTCGATAGTTGGCACTCGGAATCCATCGACCTATGGCGCTCGAGTAGCAAGTGAGTTCGGTGCGAGTTTTGCGGACAATGGTTGGACCGTAATCAGCGGTGGAGCTTATGGCATCGATACCGCAGCGCATCGAGGGGCACTAGCTGGAGAAGGAATTACTTACGCGGTGCTAGCTTCCGGCGTTTGCATTAATTATCCCGCCGCTAACGACCGACTCTTTAATGAAATTTCCGAGAGCGGGGCGCTACTTTCTGAAGTAATGCCAAATGTGCGAGCGAGGCCGGAGCGATTTCTCGCCCGCAATCGATTAATTGCTGCGTTATCGCTCGGCACAATTGTGGTCGAAGCCGCATTTCGCAGCGGTTCGCTGCGAACTGCACGAGATGCTGCGGAAATCTATCGAACTGTGATGGCGATCCCTGGTCCAATAACTTCTCCAACAAGTGATGGTTGCCATCGATTAATTGCAGAGCGTTGCGCTGAAATTGTTACTTCCGCCAATGACGCGATTGAGTTGATGAGCCCATTAGCAGGTACGCTCTCCTCTGATGAGTTCAGATAATAATGAAATTAAACACCGAGCTGGCTTTATCGCAATTGTTGGTCGGCCAAATACTGGAAAATCTACTTTAGTAAATGCGTTAGTGGGTTCGAAAGTAGTTATTACCTCACACCATCCAAACACCACACGCAATGCGATTCGGGCCATAGTTTCCCAACCAGACTACCAACTCGTTTTAGTTGATACGCCGGGCGTGCATAAGCCAAAAACAATGCTTGGAAGTCGCTTGAATGCAATGGCTAGCGAGAGTATGGAATCAGTCGATGTAGTCGCAATTTGCTTGCCAGCTAATGAGGAAATCGGTCATGGTGACTTATTCATCGCAAAAGATATGGCCTCCCAGCGCAGTGCAAAAAAGATTGCGATCTTGACTAAGACCGATTTAGTTAGCAATGAAGAGTTACCACCAAAATTATTAGCTATTGCCAAACTTGCAAAGGATGCAGGTTTTGTATGGGATGAAGTTGTGCCACTTTCTGCAAAAAGAGGTAACCAAGTGGCGTTAATTATGGAACTTTTTGCAAAGTACTCTCCGGAAAGTCCTAGTTTTTATCCGGAAGAAATGTTGAGCGATCAGACCCTCGAACATACGATCGCTGAATATATTCGCGAAGCTGCAATTGTTGATGTTTTTGAAGAGGTGCCACATTCAATAATGGTGGTTGTGGATGAAATGACAGAACGAGATAAGCGAGTTTCTAATGAACGTCCGTTTTACGATATTCACGCGACCATTCACGTAGAGCGGGATAGTCAGAAATCTATAATTTTGGGGCATAAAGGGGAGCGATTAAAGAAAGTCGGCACAAATGCGCGCGCTGAAATTGAACGATTAGTAAAGGGACGGATATTTCTAGGACTTCACGTAAAAGTTTCCGCTAATTGGCAGAAAGATCCAAAAGCACTGGGTCGGATGGGATTTACTGAATAACTGCTGACTCGTGTTTTCGACTGGCTAAATATGAACCAACTAACACAAGTGGTAATCCAATTAATATCCCCAAAGTTATTGGCTCTGAAAGCACGATTATACCTAATAAAATTGCGACCATAACGTTCATATAAGTAACTAACGAAGCTCTCGCTGCTCCCATTTTTCGTATAACTAAGAAGAACGAAATGAAACCGCCGCCGGTACAGAAAACTCCAAGTACTACCAAGCTCGCAATTGCTTTTGTTGACGGCATTTCTGTAGGTAAATTAAAGAGTGCAATTGGCAGATAAATCAGAGAAGTCATCGCAAACGCAACTGCATTTATTGCAAGTAAATCTGCGTTAGGCAATTTCTTAATAATCATATTTACCGCCCATGCATAACCAATAGATGCGAGCAACACTTCACCTATTGCATAACCATTTCCAACATTGCTAAATGTTTCTAAGCCAACTAAGAAAATAATGCCAGTAAAGCCAACGCCTAACCCAACGATTCGCTTACCTTCCCAAACTGATTTGTCGCCATAGATTGAGGCAAAGACAGTTGCCCAAATCGGGGTTGTACAAACTAAAAGGCTAGTTAACCCAGATGAAAGTTTTTCTTGTGCGTGTGTGATAAAAAACCAAGGCCCAATTAATTCTCCAATTGCGTAAATAAAAATCAATTTCCAATGCCTAATTTCGGTAAAGAACGTTTTTTGAGCAATTGTAAGAGCGCCTAAAATCAGAGCGCCAATAGTGCTTCGAGTGACAATAACAATTGCGGGTGAAAGCTCATTTACTGCGATTGAGATAAATAAATAAGGGATGCCCCAAAGTACGCCTGCTATCAGGAATAAGAACCAATCTCGGGATTTCACTTTGGAGGCGCTGCCTTTCGCTGTAACGGTATTTCGCTAAAGGTAAGGGGCTAACGGTAGACTAGGCACGTCAACGATGACCTTATTGGTGCGATTTATCTCATAGTTATTCGAAATCGGAGCAAATAGATTATGCGTTTTGGAGTTCTCACTGGTGGCGGAGATTGCCCAGGATTAAATGCAGTGATTAGAGCGCTAGTTAGAAAAGGCGTAAAAGAATATGGTTTCGAGTTTGTTGGCTTTCGGGATGGCTGGAAAGGGCCGCTTGAAGGTTTAACAATGCCGTTAGATATCGCAGCAACCCGAGGAATATTGCCAAGAGGCGGCACAATCCTAGGTTCATCTAGAACTAACCCATTCAAAATTGATGGTGGCGTGACGAAGATCAAAGAGAATTTAGCAAAAATGGGGATTGATGCGCTGATTGCAATTGGTGGCGAAGACACATTGGGAGTGGCGACAAAACTAGACCAGCTTGGCGTAAAAGTAATTGGTGTTCCGAAAACTATTGATAATGATTTGAATAATACTGATTACACCTTTGGTTTTGACACTGCAGTAAATATTGCAGTCGAAGCAATTGATAGGTTGCACACGACGGCTGAGTCTCATCACCGCGCGCTAATCGTTGAAGTTATGGGTCGTCATGCCGGTTGGATTGCACTACATTCCGGTCTTGCTGGCGGCGCAGCATGCATTCTGATTCCAGAAGTTCCATTTAGCATCGATAAAGTTTGTGAGTGGGTTGAATCTAGATTCAAATCAAGTTATGCCCCAATCATTGTGGTTGCTGAAGGTGCATTGCCGCAAGATGGCGATTTGATTACAAAAGATAAAACTTTAGACGCCTTTGGTCACGTAAAACTCTCGGGCATCGGGGATTGGCTAGCGCAAGAAATTGAAAAGCGAACTGGCAAAGAAGCGCGCACCACAATTCTTGGCCATATCCAACGCGGTGGAACGCCAACTGCATTTGACCGTGTGCTTGCAACTCGATTTGGTTTACATGCTATTACAGCAGCTTACGAAGGCGACTGGGGCAAGATGGTGGCGCTCCATGGCACCAAAATTGCACGAGTTCCGTTGGCGTCGGCTACCGAAAAACTCAAAACCGTTGATCCAGAGTTACTAAAGGAGGCTGAGATTTTCTTCGGTTAATTGGCCCCGCCAACTACCAGAACTTCTCTATCCTTTCCCAATGAATAGCGGAAATAGCTCAGCTCAAATCGAAGCGTTATTTAACGCTTCGCTTACCGCTGCGCAACAACCATCCTGGCCAGACAAAGTTGCGCTTGCTAGCGCTGTTGCAGAGTTACGATCGTTTCCGCCCCTGGTCTTCGCAGGTGAGTGCGATAACTTAAAAGAACGTGTTGCGCTAGCTGCAGCTGGAGCTGCATTCTGGCTGCAAGGTGGTGATTGCGCCGAAACTTTCGCTGGTGCAACTGCGGATTCCATAAGAAATAGAATTAAAACAATTTTACAAATGGCGGCAGTTTTACAATACGGTGCAAGTTTGCCGGTAATTAAAGTTGGCAGAATGGCAGGCCAGTTTGCTAAACCACGTAGTAATGAGAGCGAGACCAGAGATGGCGTGACTCTGCCTGCCTATCGTGGCGACGCAGTAAATGATTTAGATTTTAATGAAAAATCGAGAACACCTGATCCAAGTCGAATGGTCAAGGTTTATAACACCTCTGCAGCAACTTTAAATCTAGTGCGTGCATTCACTCAAGGTGGATTTGCTGATATTCGCCATGTCCATGAATGGAATAAAGGTTTTATTAAAGATTCAAAAATAGGGCCACGCTACGAAGCGATGGCAAAAGAAATTGGCAGGGCTCTAGCATTTACAAAATCTGCTGGTGTAGATCCAGATGGATTTAAGACCGTTGACTTCTATTCAAGCCATGAAGCTTTGATAATGGAATATGAAAAAGCACTCACTCGTATCGATTCTAGAACTGGCGATGCCTACGATGTATCAGCGCACTTCATATGGATAGGTGAGCGAACTAGACAATTAGATGGCGCGCACATGGATTTTGCGGCAAAGGTAAAGAATCCAATCGGTGTGAAAATTGGACCAAAGACCACCCCGGATGAAGCGTTAGCAATCATTAAAAAACTTAACCCAGATAACGAGCCTGGCCGCTTAACTTTTATCACGCGAATGGGCGCCGGAAAAATCAGAGAAATTTTGCCAGCAATTGTTAGCGCAGTAAGTAAATCTGGTGCAAAAATTTTATGGGTATGCGATCCAATGCATGGCAACACCTACGAAGCCCCAAGTGGCTACAAGACTCGTAAATTTGATGATGTAATGGATGAAGTTCGTGGCTTCTTTGAAGTGCATAAAGTTTGCGGCACCCACCCAGGTGGTATTCATATCGAGCTAACTGGAGATGATGTAACTGAATGCGTTGGTGGTGGTGAAGAGATTTCGCATGAAGATTTAGCAACTCGTTATGAAACGGCATGTGACCCAAGGCTTAACCACACCCAGGCTTTGGAATTAGCCTTTTTAGTAGCTGAGATGTTACGAGACCGCTAGAGACCGCTATTTCAATTTTTTTCGTTACGGCCTAAGATTCTCAAATGCTCTTACGCGTTAGCCATAAAACGCCAATTGGCCAACTCCATATTATTGCTGACGAACATGTAGTTTTAGCTTCTGGTTTTGGAGATGTGGAAAATCTGATAGATCGATTAGATGAAATTGATCGCGCACGTGTGATATCTAAAGTTTCAAAAATCGCAAAGATAAGTGATTTAGTTTTGGATTATTTTGATGGCGAACTAAATGCGCTAGATTCAATTTCAGTTAGGCAACCCGGGGCTAGTTTTTCACAATCTGCTTGGAAAGCAATGCGAAAAATTAAAGCTGGAAAAGTGATTTCATATGCCGACTTAGCACACCGAGCCGGTTCGCCAGAAGCAGTTCGTGCAGCCGGTTCTGCATGTGCAAAAAATTTAATCGCGCCAATTATTCCTTGTCATCGCATTGTTAAGAGCGGCGGTGCGCTAGGGAATTACGGTTATGGTTTAGATTCGAAAGAATGGCTATTACGCCACGAGGGCTTTTTGCAATAAATCCGCGAGCACAACCGCAGCCCGTTCAACCAATTCGTCAGTCAGATCTAAATGCGTAACTAACCGAACATATTTTGGTCCAATTGCACCAACCCAGACGCCTGCATCTTTAGCAGCTTGTACAAAAGTTGTTGAATCGATCTTAAGTGAACCCAATTCGATTCCAACAATATTAGTTATGACTTTGCTGGCATCTACTGCATTCGGCGCAACCTTGGCGCATGCTTTCGCAAGGATTTGTGCCCTGCGGTGATCTTCTTTAAGTAATTGAATGTTGTTATCAAGGGCGTAATGACCAGCAGCTGCGATTATTCCTACTTGGCGCATGCCACCGCCGTATCGCTTTCGCCAAACTCGAGCGCTGGCCACATGTTCTTTGCTGCCAAGCATTACCGACCCAATTGGCGCGCCAAGACCTTTTGATAAGCAGACGCTGATGGTGTCGAAATATTTTCCAATTTCCTTTAGTTCAAAACCATCTGCGATATGAGCGTTCCAAATCCGCGCACCGTCTAAATGCATGGTCATGCCAGAGGAGAGCGAGGCTTTTCGTAACGCCACAATTTCAGCCATGGATTGCACGGTACCGCCACCAAAATTATGGGTGTTCTCAATTGCGATTGCCGTGGTTGAGACTAAATGCACCCCAGAATTTGGTCGAGCAATTCGCATCGCATCATCAGCTTTAAGAATTCCTTTTTCAGAGGCCCAAGTGCGCGTAGTGATTCCACTAAAGACTGCGGCGGCGCCGAGCTCTGCCCGGGCGATATGTGAATTTTCGTCGCATATTAGTTCCTCACCAGGTTTTACCAACATTTTTATGGCAAGTTGATTAGTGAGCGATCCAGTCGCTGCAAATAATCCAGCAGCTTTGCCAAACATTTCTGCAGTTCGTTCTTCCAGCGAATTAACTGTTGGATCATCACCGTAAACATCATCGCCAACTTTTGCCGCAGAAATAGCTGCGAGCATCCCTTTAGATGGGCGGGTGACGGTGTCGGAGCGCAGGTCAACAATAGGGAGTTGCGAAGCTGTAATCATGACCTAATCCTCTCATGGAACTATTTTTCAGTTAACACAATCAAATACATTGAGATCAATACCAAAATTCCACCAACAATAATTTTAGGCGTAAGAATTTCGCCACCGAACCAAACCGCAAAGAGTGCTGCGAATACGGTCTCGTTTGTAATTAGCACGGCAACCGTGGTTGGGGACATTACTGATTGCGCCCAAGTTTGGATTATGAATGCAAATGCAGTCGCAAATACCGCACAGAAAATTACAACCCCCCAGACTCCGTTGTCCGGCGGGGCTACATATCCGCCCGGAATAGATGCAACCCCAGTTATAGCGGCGCAAGTGGCTAGTTGAGTGATGGTCATCGCATAGGTATCTCTACCAGCGCTCCATTCACCCAAAGCGATAATGTGCGCGGAGAAAAAAATTACACAAATCAAAACTAAGAATGCGCCAAAATTTATTGAGAACCCTTGGAACGATAAAAAAGTTAACCCAATTGTGGCTATTGCAACTGCTATCCAGGCTTTTCCCGTAACTTTTCGATGCAAAATCGATGCCGCTATTAACGGTGTTAATACGACATAAAGCCCAGTAACAAATCCGGTGATAGCTGCTGTGGTGTTACTAAGTCCGTAGGTTTGAAAAATGAAACCTAATCCTAAGAAACTTCCAGCACCAACACCACGGAGTGCAAGATCTCGGTTGATTAACTTGAGCGCTTTTGGACGCAACAAAATTAAAATTAAAGTGGCTAATGAAAATCTAGTGAAGAGGAAATCATTTATCGGCTGTCGATTTATGGAATCCTTCATCAATACAAATGTCGCTCCCCACATTGCAGCGACTGCGACAAGCGCAAGTGGTGCGAGTTTAATTTTTAAGGAGTGTTTCATTTCTTAATTGCACTTCTAAACTTCTTTAAAAGCTCAACTTCTTTGCTGTGCTCTGGCTCTTCGCCTGGAGTTTCAAGAATCAGAGGCGCGTTTTTGATGGCGGGGTGAGCCAGCAATTCCTTAAAGGGATCTAATCCAATTTCACCATCACCTAAGTTTTGATGGCGGTCTTTCAGTGCGCCTAGTACATCCATTGAGTCGTTTGCGTGAATTAATTGAATTCGCTCAATACCTGCGATTTGTACTAATAAATCTAGAGTTTCGGTCATGCCACCTTTCTTTTTAATATCGTGACCAGCCGCAAAGACATGACAAGTATCGAGACAGATTCCGACCTTTGGATGGTATTCAAATGCTTTTAAGTAATTTTCCAAATCATCCAATTTCTTAACAAGAGACTGACCTTGACCAGCAGTTGGTTCCAGAAGCAACATTGGCGATTCATTAGTTAATTTTTCTAAAACAGGGAGCATTCCTTTCTTAATCTGCTTCCAAGCGTTTTCTACATGGCTAACGTCAACAGCAGAGCCGGTGTGGATTACAACTCCGAGCGCGCCGATATCTTGACCACGTTGCAGAGAGTATGCAGTAGAGCGAATTGAGTTTTCGTAAGTTCCGACAGTGGGAGAACCGAGGTTGATTAGAAACGGCGCATGTACATAAGTCTCTATATCTAATTCTTCGCATTTTTCGCGAAAGGCTAGATCTGCGGTTGGATTTGCTTTGGGGGTTGCCCAACCTCTTGGATTTGAAGTGAAAACTTGAATGGCTTCGGCTTGGATGGTCTCCGCATAAGCAATGGAACGCTTAGCCATTCCGCCAGAAGTCGGAACATGTGCACCAATTCGCGGACGAACTATTTCACTTTTAGGCATTGAGTTAGCCTACAGTGATAGTGATTTTCGAGCCACGTTTAACTTTTGTACCAGCTTTTGGTGAAATATTAGTGACAGTTTTAACCTTCTTACTTCCAATCTTCTTGATTATCACGGCTAAATCACTGTTGACGATATCTTTAGTAGCTTCTGCAACTCCTTTATTAAGTACATTAGGCACGAATACATATTGAGAACCTTTCGAAACTATCAGAGCAATCGCGCTACCTTTTGGAATGGCTTGACTGCCATCGGGGGTTTGTTTTATAACCAAACCTTTCATGACAGATTCATCAAAAACATAATTGACATCTACCTTAAAACCAGCGTCGGATAATTCGTTTAGCGCTTGCTCGCCACTTTTGCCGAGGTATGCTGCCGCTTCAATTTTCTCCACACCTTTACTGATGGTGAAATTTACGACGGTATCGCGTTTAAGTGCTTCACCACTTGCCGGGCTAGATGAAATTATGTAGCCAAGTGGAATCTCACTATTAAAGGCTTCAGTTTGGTTACCAACTTTTAAATTTTGTTCAGTAATTAATTTAATTGCGGCATCTGGTTGCAGCCCTTTTAGTTGGGGAACGTTATATCGCTCTTTCCCTTTAGAAACGTTTAGATAAACGGTGCCGCCACTTTCAACTTTTCCGCCACCACCAGGGATCGAAGAAATAACTTTTCCATTTTCAACATCTTCGCTGTAAATTTCAGTTTTTACTGATACTTGTAACCCAAGGGGTGATATTTGGGAAGTTGCGTTCTTTACGGACATACCAACAACTGAAGGAACTACGACTCGAGCACCTGGACCAAGGATTACAAACCAAGCAACAATTCCAACTGCGACCGCAATACCCAGCGCTATAAATCTATTTCGCTTTATCCGCTTTGATAGTTTGCGTTTCTTTCGAATTTCAGCAGTATTAGAAATTTTCTTATCTTCGTTTTTCAATGCAGCGACCGCCGGTTCCTTATTAACTATTTGTTCGGTTTTCGAGATTAAAGCCGCCATACCTTTTGGCATAGTTCGTTTTGAGCGTTCTTTTACTGGTTTAACTGAAATCGGTGGCAGATCTAATTCGAGGCTCAGTTGCCGCTTGCTAGGTGTGTACTTTTCCGAAATATTATTTAATTCCGCTAGTAGCTCAGTTGCATCTTTAGGTCTTTGATCTGGATTTGATGCAGTAGCCCGTTGAACTAGCGCATCAATTTCTGGTGGGATGCTTGGCTTAAGAGTGGATGGCGCGGGAACTTTTTCATTTACGTGCTTAAAAGCAATTTGAATCGGGTCTTCCCCTTTATAAGGTTTTTCGCCAGTAAGAATTTCAAATAGCACAATTCCAACGGCGTAAACATCGCTACGGGCATCGGCAATTCCACGTTGCACTTGTTCGGGAGATAAATAAGAAACGCTACCTAGAATTACGCTAGATTCAACGGTCATTGTGGTTCCGAGAAGTGCTCCTCTAGCTAAACCGAAATCCGCAATCTTCACTCGACCATCTTTAGAGATTAAAATATTTTCTGGCTTTATATCGCGATGCACAATTCCCAATTTATGTGCTGCACTTAGCGCACTTAAAACGGGAGAGATGACACTGATTGCTTGATCAATACTTAGCGATCCTTGTTCATGCAAATATTCGCGAAGCGTATTTCCCTCAACTAACTCCATCACAATAAAGACTGCGGGTGCGCCACCTTGATTCCAGCCTTGGTCTTGTACTGCCACAATATTTGGGTGCGTTAACGCGGCTGCGGCTTTGGCCTCGCGAATGAATCTCGCAACGAAAGCTTCATCTTGCGCCAAGTGCGGATGCATAATTTTTACTGCAACATGTCGATCAAGTCGTAAATCTAGCGCTGCGTAAATCGTGGCCATGCCACCAGAGGCAATTAACCGGGTGAGTTGGTAGCGGCCATCAATAACTTCCCCGGATAAGTCAGACACGACGAAATCTTAGAGAAGGGCAAGCTATAAATCGGGGAGGGGAGGGTCATTTTCAATATAAATTGCCATCAATTCGCAGGTTCGCGCACTCCCTGGTTTTGTCGCGTTCAAAAAAATCCAATTCAAGTAATTGCCATTTCCGCATCTGGGCTTCAATCTCATTACCGTCCCGAGCTAAAACGCGTTTTAAACCAAGTTCGGTCGCTACATCTATCCAGATTAAATAGTTTGCATATTTACGAACCACCGCCTGAGCTGAACCAACGCCTTCCAAAATTAAATATTGCGGCGGATCAAACGAAACCGTAATGCCCGGTTTCATCTGGAACCAATCAAATACTCGATACTCGGCGCGCTTTTCTAGGGAAATTGGTTTTAATATCTGGTTCTCAAGGTTACGAGTTAATGTAGTAGTGAGCGCATCATCCCATCCTTGATAAAGCGCATCCATATGAATAGTTACTACCGTGAATTGGGTTAGCGCAGCTTCTAATGCAAATGAAAGCGTAGTTTTCCCAGAGCCAGCCGGACCATCAATAGCAATTATTCGAGTAACACCACACGCAGGTGGCGCAGCATCTACACTCTTAATTAACTCTAAAAAATTATTTTCTGACATTTGTTTCAGCTCGTTGGAACCAACGCACCCATCCAGCAATAGCTATAAGTACAAAAAGGCCATAGAGAAGTGATGTAAACCAATAGCCTTGCCGACCATAATGCCAAGTTGCGACAGCATCGACTACAAACCAAAGCGGCCAGGCTTCATATTTTTCTAACACCATCAAAACTTGCGCAACGGTGCTGCCGACTAATACAAATGAATCTGGCCAAGTTGCAGCCGCACCGATTTTTGCCAGTGCGGGGGCTAGCGCAATCCAAGAAACCAGCAATACTGCTAACCAAATTAATTTCTCATTATTTTTTAGTTTGGCAGGGATTGCACCTTTTGGACCCCAGCCAAACCAACCCCAAATACCAGCAGCAACAAAAACAAATTGCAGAAGTGCGCTAGCGATTAGATTTACTTGGAAGAAAAAAATGGCATATAAAATGCTGCTAGCTACCCACCAGGGCCAAGTAATTCTGACCCCGAAAACCCCTAAGAGAACGCCGACTGTTGATGTAATTACCGAAATAAGTTCTAGGAATGAAACTTCATAACCCCATGCCGTAAAAACTGTGGCCATTATTGATGACATTTTTGCTCCTTTCCAATTCGCATTACCGAACTGGTGCTACGGTCGATCTGCGGCGCAGACCCTCTCAGCCAAATTTTGGCTCCCGATGTTGAAAGGCTAGCAGAGTTAAGTTTTTCTGCAGATATACGAGAAGATATGGCGTGCTCAAATTTGGTTATCTGGCAATGCTCGGCTTCACGGTCGTTGGCTCGTTTTGGCTAGAAGTAGTTCTTAAAGTGGGAGTGCTGCGCCGGTATAAGCGCGCTTTTTTGAGTATCTTGCCAAGCGCTTTAATTTTTCTCATATGGGATAGCTACGCGATCAAAAATGGACATTGGCACTTTGACCCCAAGCAAATTATTGGTATTTATGGTCCTTTAAATATTCCACTTGAAGAGTTCCTCTTTTTCTTAATTGTGCCACTAGCTGCGCTGATGACAATCGAAGCAGTTCGTACCGTAAAAAAACACTGGATTGTTGGTGATGAAAAATGAGTTATTCGATGATCGCAATTATTTCAGTTTTTACCGCAATTGTTTTAGATTTAGTTGTTATAAAATCTAAGCTGATCACTAGAAAAGTATTTTGGACTTCCTACGCCATAATTTTGCCGTTTCAATTACTGACAAATTGGTGGTTAACATCAAGAAATATTGTGATCTATAACGAGGCAACTATTTTCGGCCTCAGAATCGCATCAGCTCCGATTGAAGATTTACTATTCGGATTCGCGCTAGTGCTTTCTGTTTTATCAATGTGGATATTTTGGGGCGGCCGGAAACCTAGCGACGAGCGTTGATTGCTTGCAGCCACGCTGGGAGTGCTACCGAAATTCTTCTGAAGGTAGAAGTTTTCGCTCTTTTTGTAAATATTTGGTAATCAATTTTTTCAACTTCATCAACTATCCCACAATAAAGTTCGCTTGCCGCTCTTATACATGGACGACTGCTTCGGTCTAGTAGTTCAATGCCGGGCATGGCCGCTCTTTGTAATTGCCGGACTCGAGCGATTTGAAATTGCAGCGCACTTTTGATTTCTGGCGTAAGTATCCGTTTTTCCAACATCGAAGTATCAACCCCGAATTGTTGCAATTCTTGCAGAGGTAGGTAGATTCGACCTCTCTCTAAATCTTCGCCGACATCTCGGATGAAATTCGCTAGCTGGAATGCAGTTCCCAGCTGCTCTGCGGCTTCGTAAGCCGCTTTTTCGGCTCCGCCTAATATTGGCAACATCTCCAGACCAATTACAGCGGCAGATCCATATACATATTCTTGCAATTCGGCAAAAGTTTCGTAAGAGGTTTTAGTTAAGTCCATTGCCATAGATTTTAGAAATGCTTCAAAATAGTGAATCGGTATCTTAAATTGGTTTACGGTATTTACTAACGCCCGACCAATATCATCATTACTTTCACCATTTTCTAAATCTTGAATTAATTTTCGACTCCAAGTTGCGAGTACTGCCTCTTTCTCTGCAATTGAGAGAGTTGATGCCAGGTCATCCACAATTTCGTCGGCAAATCTGGCAAAACCATAGAGGGCGTGAACATGTGGTCGTTTACTTTTCGGTAATAGAAGTGTTGCTAGGTAGTAAGTTTTTCCATGTAAGGAATTTAAGCGTTTGCATTCCGCATAAGAAGCTCGTAACTGCGGATCTAAAATTCCAGCAGCGGTGAGTTCGTCCATCTATTTAATCGTTCCAACAATTCGCTCCGCAGCCAGCCGTCCAGAGATTAAAACCATTGGTACCCCAACTCCAGGTTGGGTGCCAGATCCGGTAAAGACTACGTTCTCAAAACCGTGCGCCATATTTCGCGGTCTAAATGGACCAGTTTGGAAAAATGTATGAGCGCTTGCGAAAGGTGCGCCCCGTTCCATTCCCATTCGTTCCCAATCTAACGGAGTGGTCATTGTTTCAACCTCAATCGAATTACCAAAATCTGTATATCCGCGAGCCTCCATGGTTTTAATCATTTGGTCGCGATATTTTGGAGCTGTTACATTCCAATCTATATCGGCATCTAGATTAGGAGTAGGAAACAACACGTAATAACTATGTTTACCGGCAGGTGCTAAAGATTTATCGTCATGAGTAGGAATTGTTACTAGCAAACTAGGATCAGTCATTAGCGTTTTCTTATTGATTAACTCTTCAAATACGCCGTCCCAAGATTCACCGAAGTGGATGTTGTGGTGCGCTAGATGTGGGTAGGACTTATTAGATCCAATCAGCAGCGTCGCGCATGAGGGCGAATAGTTAAGTCGCTTAACCGAGAGTGGAGTTTTACCAAGCAGGTCGCGCCAAGCGACCGGAAGATCTGGATTCAAAACCACTACATCACATTCAATTCGCTCTTGGGTATCTGTAATTACTGCGGTTGCCCGACCGTTTCTATGCTCTACCGAAGTTACTGTTGTGCTGTATTTGAAATTCACGCCATGTTTTTCTGCGGCGGCGGCTAGCGCTCGCGGCACAGCATGCATTCCACCTTTAGGAAAGAAGACCCCATTTACAGAATCCATATATGCAATGACTGCGTAAATTGCTAGCGCTTGTTGCGGACTCACGCCCGCATACATCGCTTGAAATGAATAGACCTTTTGGGTTCGCGGATCTTTTAGAAATTGTGAAACTTTTGGAGCTAGTCTGCGAAATCCGCCGAGCGCTATTAATCGGGCTAAATTTGGGGTTAGTAAATTTAAAGGTGAATCAATATTTCTATCAATGAAGTCATTCATTTCATATTTGTAAAGCTTAGTTACAAAATCCACATACTTTCGATAGCCAGCAGCTTCATCCGGACCAATAGTTTTAGCAATCTCAATTTCCATTTCTGCGGTGTTTGCGTGGACATCAAGTTGGGAACCATCCGCATAAAATGCGCGATAGAGCGGTTTAAGCGGGGAGAGCTCTAACCAATCTGACATATTTTCACCGACGCATGCAAACGCATCCGCGATTAAGTCGGGCATAGTTAGCACGCTTGGACCTGTATCAAAGGCGTATCCAGATTTATTTAATAATCCATTGCGGCCACCAGGAACGCTTTCCCGTTCAACTACCGTAACTTTTCTACCAGCACCAGCAAGACGAAGCGCAGCGCTTAGGCCAGCCAGGCCAGCGCCCACAATTACAACATGATCGGTCGGTCCTTTAACGCGTTTAACCATTAATAACTCCGTTGCGTGGCAACTATTGCTAAATCTGTTAGCAGATTTTGATATTCGTCGGTAATTGCTTCGTGAATTATCGCTTTCTGGGCGGTATCAGATAATTCTGTGATTAATTTTTCCAAATCTGAAACTGCGCCAGTATTTGTGATTAATTCGCGGAGCTTTGCTACTCCAGCAAAATCTAGATCAGCTTTTCCAAAATATTTATCTAAGACTTGTAGTTGTAGCGGGTTAGCTCGCTCGGTTGTCATCGCAATTAATGCAGTTCGCTTACCTTCTCGCAAATCATCGCCCGCCGGTTTCCCGGTTTCTTCTGGGTCACCAAAAACACCAAGTAAATCATCGCGAAGCTGGAATGCTTCACCAAGCGGTAATCCAAAATTAGAAAAAATTGCTTGATATTTTTTAGCATCAGCAGTTGCAATTGCTGCACCAAAATGTAATGGCCTCTCAATCGAGTACTTCCCAGATTTATAGCGCGCTACTTTCAACGAACGTGCCACACTCTTACTAGCTAGAGCTTGTTCGAGTACATCTAAATATTGGCCAGCCATTAATTCAACTCGCATTTCGTCGTGAATTGTTAAAGATCTAATTCGGGCTTCAATTGAAATATTAGATTGATTTAACATTTGATCTGACCAAATTAACGCTAGATCGCCAAGTAGTATCGCACTTGATCTACCAAAACTTTTGCTGTCGCCAGTTAAATTATCGGCAGCATGCATCCCTTCAAAAACTTTATGGATGGCTGGTGCATTACGTCTGGTGTCAGATCCATCCATGACATCATCATGAATTAATGCGCATGCATGTAAGAGCTCTAAACTAGATACTGCCTTCAAAACAGATTTATCTTCTGGCCCACCAGCTGCTAAATACCCAACATATGCAAAGAGTGGTCGAAATCGTTTGCCACCATCTAGTAGAAAGCTTTTGATTGCATTTGTTACTGGATCTAGTTCGATACCAATCGAATTTAAATATTGACCTTGCTCGGTTAGGAACTTATTAAGTTCAGTCGAAACCTCACCGCGAACGCGCGCCATGAAATCAAGGGTGTTCTGGTTCGCAGTGGAATTCACGCGGTAACGGTACCCTCCCTTGCTATGCAGCGCCCGTTTTCGTTTGAGACCCCAAATGGACAGCCAATTTTCTCTCTGGAATTTTTCCCACCGAAGGATGAAAAGGGTGAAGCACATTTATGGGTTGAACTAACTGAATTAAATTCACTCCATCCAGAATTTGTTTCGGTTACTTATGGGGCTGGTGGTTCGACCCGGGAACGGACCATTCGAGTTACTTCAGAAATTACCGCTCGAACCGGATTGCGGACCGTCGCGCACCTGACTTGCATCGGGTCTTCGAAAGCAGAACTTTCGGAAATTTTGGATCAATATTGGAGCGCGGGTATTCGCGATATTTTGGCGTTGCGTGGTGATCCACCAACTGGCCCACAATCAGAATGGACCCCAACTGTTGGCGGCTTTACTCATTCAGATGAATTAGTTTCACTAGCAGTGGCTGCAAACTTTAATGTGGGGGTTGCAGCATTTCCAGATTGTCATCCGGCATCTAATGGTAATTATACGAAGGATGTTTTAGTTTTGTTGGAAAAAGAGGAGCGGGGTGCCCAATTTGCGACAACCCAATTTTTCTTTTCGGCTGAGAAGTATTTCAATTTAGTTAAAGAACTAAGAGAGCGGGGATCTAAACTCCCAATATTTGCTGGAATTTTGCCAATTACACAAGTTAAACAATTAAATCGAATGGCACAATTAGGTGGAACTCCAATACCGCCAGAAATAATGAAAGCATTTATCGAAGTGGAAAACGAACCGGAGAAAGTTAAAGCTCTAGGTATCGAAATTGCGGTAAATCTATGTAATGAACTAATTGCGATGGGCGTACCGGGGTTACATTTCTACACAATGAATAGCGCTTATGCGACTAAAGAGATCGTTAAAAGAATTGGGCTGCGCTGATATGAACCGTAGTGATTTTTTTCAAACCTGGAGCCATTTACATGGTGGCGCAAAGATTTCTGGAATCGTAAAAGGTTGGTTAACCATCTCGTTCAATACCGCAAAATTGTTAGAGAAATTAAGAATCTCGCCTAATGCCATTACCCTCCTAGGTTTGGTTTTTGCAGTTCTGACCAGCATTAATTCAGAGACCCTGTTAGCGGCGTTATTCCTAGTACTATCCCTAGCTTCCGATGGCGTGGATGGCTCACTAGCCATAATCAAAGGTGCGATTTCAAGTAGAGGTGCAATTTTAGATGCGATTGTGGATCGCATCTCTGAAGGATTTTGGGCATTAACGTTTTATTACTTAGGTGCGCCACTTTGGATTCTCCTAATTGCTTGGCTAGCCGCGTTTACACAAGAATATGTAAGAGCAAGAGCTGGTGGGCTAGGTCTACGAGAAGTAGGTGTTGTGACCATAGGTGAGCGGCCAATCCGAGCCAGCATTTTATTTATAGCTATTGTGGCAAACTTTTTGGGGTTAAATTATGCAACTGCGTTAGCAACGACTTGGGCCATACTCCAAGTTTTAAGTTTTACTACAGTTGTACGATTTGCTTATAAAAATATTTAAGCTTTACCAATTGCTTCTGCAACAATCTCGGCGCTAATACCTACTAGCGGCAAACCACCACCTGGGTGTGCGGACCCACCAACACAATACAAGCCTGCTAATGGTGAGCGATTCTTTGCTCTCAGAAATGCCGATCGCGCACCATTACTAGAAGTTCCATAAATTGAGCCACCTGGCGCGTTTACGCGCTCTTCTAAATCAGCTGGGGTTCGGATCTCCATCAGAACAATCCGTTCGCGAATATCCAATCCTCGCTCCATCATTTTATCTAAAATCAATTGCGCATATGATTCTTTTACCCCCGGTTTTTTCCAGTCAAATCCAATCCCTGGTTCATGGCGGGGTGCGTTTACTAAAACAAACCAACTTTCCTCGCCCGGATTTTTCACCATAGTTTCATCTTTAGGGGCACAGATATAAATAGCTGGATCGGGTGCGGGTTCGTTTCGCATAAAAATCGCGTCAAATTCGTCATCATAATTATCAGGAAAATAAACATTATGATGTGAAACCTGGGCTTTTCCAGTTAAATCTGGCTTTAACCCAATTAGTAATGAAAACCCAGAAAGCGATGGCTTCGATTTAGCCAAATTGCGGCGGGCTTTGCGCGTGACTTTAGGCTTATTTGGTAGCAATTTTGAATAAGTGATTTCCGAATCAGCATTTGTAACAACTATTTCAGCGGTTATTTGTTCGCCACTTTTCAAAAGAACGCCGGAGACTTTCTCGCTTTGATGGAGAATTTCACGGACTGGCTGATTCAAATAAATTTCTACCCCTAAATCGCGACACCGTTGTTCGAGCGCCTCCGAGAGTTTTCCGATGCCACCTTTGAGATGCCACGCCCCGAATGCTTCTTCGACAAAAGCAATTGTTAATAAGACTGCTGGAACTTTGCGGGGATCTGATCCAGTATAAGTAGCGTACCTATCTATAATTTTTAAAATATAAGGTGAATCCGTATAGCGATTAATTAATTTTCGAAGTGAGGTAAAAGGTGCAATCTCAATTAGATCTCGAAAAATACTTTTACTTTTTAAAAGATTAAAAATTGAAAGCAATTCGCTTTCAACAAATTGCACTCGAGAAGCGCTCCACATCCGTTCAGCACGACGCATAATTTTATGCCAATCATCACCTGCGGCTTGACCAAACGCTGCTGATATTGCGGCTCTGGTTTTATGGTGGGCAAGATTTGAAAATTGAACTTTCTTGCCATCCGCAAAGTGGTATGAAAAAGCTGGATCAACTGGGGATATTTGCAAAACATTTTCTAATCGTTTTCCAGTTTTTAAGAAGAAATCCTTATACACCGCCGGCAAAGTAAGCAGCGACGGCCCAGTATCAAAAGCGAAACCATCGATCCATTCAGTTCTGCATTTTCCACCAGTACGGTCCGAACTTTCGTAAATTGTAACTTTGTGTCCGGCTTTAGCTAATCGGGCAGCGGTAGCCATGCCACCAACCCCGGCACCAATTACAACGATCTTGCTCATACTTTACGATCCCGCCACTTCAACTCTCCGCGAATTTTTCCAATCCAAGACCAGCAAATTAGCGCAATAAGTAGCGCGATTGATAATGGATGTAGAAAAGCACTTTCCCATCTAGATTTAGATCGGAGCGCGGTGATCAACCTGGAAGCAACCAGCGCCAGATAGCCAATCCAACCTAAAAACGAACCAGTCAACCCGTAAATTAATGGCAAGATTGATGAAATTGTAAGCAACGCAATTGCTATTAAAGAACCAAGGGGCGAACCAAACGCCCGCCAAAGTGATTTACGGTAGCCGTTTACTAATTCTTTCGCATTTTGGTACATCCGACATTTTGCAATCGCACTGCCTTCAGCAACGCCGCCATTGAATCCAGATTTCAAAAGCAATCGTGCTAACTCAATATCATCTATTACTTCGCTTTTGATTGCTTCATGCCCACCGCACGCCATATATGCACTTCGCTTTACCAAGAAAAACTGGCCATTAGCAACCGCCATAGAAGCCAGTCGAAATTTTTGCGCGATAAATAATGGCACCGTTGCAAACCAACTCCACTGCAGTAATGGTTGGATTAATACTTCTAACGGTGTTAGCGCTATTTGCGCCGGATATGGCGAAATATAATCCCAACCATTTACTTCTAGCGTATTAAGCGAGCTATGAATTGCATCAGGGGATAAGCGAACATCTGCGTCGAGAAATACTAGGTATTTGGAATTGCTTGCGCCAGCTAATTGATGGCAAGCAAAATTTTTGCCTAACCAGCTATTTGGTAGTACTTGGCCTTGAATGGCTAGTGAATTTGACTTAAATTGGTATTCGGAAATTAAGGTATCAGTGTTATCGGTTGAGCTATCGTTCAAAGTTATGATTTCGTAATTGGTTAAACCATTTTGTGAATCAACCGAACTCAATACTCCAACTACATTACTCGATTCATTCCGCATCGGAATCAATACGGATACTGGCACAGTCAGAGCAAGCCTTGATTTACTTGGCTTTTTAATGGTTAGCGCATTAATAATTGTGAGAAGTAATGAGCCAAGAGCTAGGCAAGTTCCAACTAAAAGCACAATATTTAGCCGCTTCGCCCAAACGAGAGCGTAATGAAGTATGGCGCTAAAACCAATCCAAATAATAATCCGCCGAGAAATGCAACACCTGGTCGATCAAAGAAAAATACATTTCCAAAAACCCCAGCAAACCAAGTCCAACCCAGGAAAACATTAGGAACTAAGAGGTTCGCGCCATTCTTACGTCGTTCACGTGGAAGAGCAAGATGTAAGAGCGCCATCAAACCCATTCCAGTTAGTAACCAGCCGAAAGTATTTAGTAGTGGAATTTCTGGCTGAAATGGCACAGTACGACCAGAAATCTCCCAACTCCATCTATCTGCGCTCACCATTTGTGGATCTAGAAATAAATCCCAAGCCATCAATCCAGCACCGCCATAGAGAAATACCCAATGCGGTGAAGTTCGGCGCGCTGCGATTAATAGTGGGTGCGCCAACATCATCCAAGCAAATGGCACAACTAGTGGCACACCGTAAATTTGATAACCCAATGAATTGTCATAAGCGTAAGTTCCAAATGGCCAGCCAGTTCGGCTGCCGATTTGTTCTACTATTAAAGCAAAGACAAAAGTTATTGATATATATCGAAGTGCGTAATTCAGTCCATATGCATAAAGTCCATGTAGCGACATCGCACCAGCTGCCCAATAAACCGTCGCAATTGTTACTAAGCGAAGTGGCTCGCCAGAGATAAGTGGATATGCAACTTGCAATAAAAGTGCAATTGAAAATACGGAACCCAAAATAATATGTTGAGCTTTCGTTATGGAACCTCGCGAATTTCGTCTCGGTCGATATTGACGAATTGACATGGCGCTATTCTGCCTTAAAGCGAGCCACTTTCACTTATCACCGCGAACCTCGCAAATAATTCCTCCGAGTACCATCTTTCGCGTGCAGTAGCGGCGATTGCTGCCTTGTGCGCCTCACCTTGATAGGCAAATGCACGAACTGCGGCGCTCGATTCCCATATTGAAAATGTTCCTTGTAATCCAAGTGGAGCTTCACCAATTCCAATTGCTGAGATCAACCCGGCTGCAGATTTCAAACTAACCGTTACTGGTGGCACCGAGCGCCAAAAAATCGGATTCTTTAACCACTTAATTCGTGCCCGGGTTAGTGCCACTATTTTTCCATTCCAAGGTGGATCAAAGAGATCAGATTTAAAAGGTTCGGCTTTAGACCATTTTCCTTGAACTGAAATGTTCTTCAGCACTACTTGGTAGCGCTTTAATGATTTTTGGTGCCAGCGCTTTACTAACTTTGAACTGTCAAAGCTTGCTAACTCTGATTCTGGGATAGTTATAAGTAAGCCCCAGCGTTGGATATCTGCATCTTTCGGCGTAAACGTTTCACCTTTTCCGGTACCAAGTAATTTCCAGAATTTAATTTTTTTATTTCCACTTAATGACAATCGATCTATTCCCATATGTAGCAGTGCCCATAGAAAATCTTTCCTAGGAATTTTCCAAAAATAGATTACGGTAATCAATTACTTATACCGATCAAGTTATTAATTTCTATTAGAACTTCTTCAGGGTGGTCCCACATTGGAGCGTGACCACATTCTGAAAAAATAATCCACTTAGCATGGGCTGGCGCAAGCGAACGTTCCTGACAACTTTGGGCGGGTAGTGAATTATCGGCATCACCGAAAATAATTGTGGTGGGAACTGTTTTAGGAATTTTTCCGTTAAATCTTTTCTTTAACATGGCATCCCACGCAGGGTAATAACCCTCTGCATTAGCCATGGCGCGGGTTGCATCTAAACAAGTTTGGTGGCTGAAATTTCGCCATAGCGGGCTCACGCTTTCGAATCCTAATTTCCGAAGTGATTCAAAATGAACCGTAAATGGCGCGATCGGATTCACTAATCTTGAGAGCACTCGAGTTCGTGCACTTGTTCGAGTTGTAAATGGTGTTAACCATAAGCCCGCTGGGGCAATGCCTAATAAAGATTTTATTCGTTCCGGCTTTAGGGCAGCCATTTCAAGTGCAACCCAGCCACCTAAAGAATTTCCGACAACATGAAATTTATCTATCCCTAATTCGTCCATATTACGAAAAACTAGTTCTGCTAAAGATTGTGGATCCATCGGTTGCGCAAAATCCATGGGAGATTTTCCGTGTCCTGGCAGGTCAACTGTAATTGCTAGGTTTGTTTTTCTAAGTTCCGGGATAATTAGTTTCCACGCCGTTGCTGCCGATCCCATTCCGTGAATCAATAAAACGGGTTCGCCAATTCCAAATTGCTCAGTAACTAGTTTCATCAATCCCCAACAACCATTGGCTTTGCATTTGTACATTTAATTAGTTCGCTAAAGGTAGTTGGGTAAACAGCATGAGGATGTCCAGCAGCAGCCCAAACAACGTCGTAATCGTTTAGCGCTTGGTCAATAAGAATTNNTGGGCTCACGCCGCCGATTGCAAACCCGCTCCATTTTCTTACGAAATCTGCATCAGCTCTTATTAATTTTTCGAGTCCTAAGTTTTTTGCGACAAGCGCAGTATCTACCCGATGTCGGCCAGAGGTTATTACTAATAGCGCTTTAGGTTCCAGATCATCAGGTATTCCAAAAACAATTGATGAGGCAATTTGACCAACTTCAATTCCAAGTGCAGCAGCTGCTTCTAACGCGGTACGAGCGCTATCGGATAGCGCGGTGATTTCGCCCGCAACGCCATGAGTTCTTAGCTCGGTACGAACTCTGGCAACTGCAGCGTGTTGGAGAATTGCTTCGCTCATTTTCAAAGGTTACATGTTGCCGTTGAATTACTTAAGTTCTGCGATTAGCCCTTCAATCCGAGTTTTAATCTCATCACGAATTGGGCGAATAGATGCAACCCCTTGACCCGCAGGATCTTCTAGTTTCCAATCCAAATATCGTTTACCGGGGAAGTATGGACATGCATCGCCACAACCCATTGTGATTACCACATCTGATTCTTGAACTGCTGAGGTAGTTAGCACTTTCGGCACTTCGTGGCTGATATCAATTCCCAATTCGAGCATTGCTGCTACAACAGAAGGGTTAATGGAATCGGCTGGTGCTGATCCAGCCGATCTCACTTCAACGCTATCGCCAGCTAAGTGGGTTAAGAAAGCCGCGGCCATTTGCGAGCGACCAGCATTATGCACGCAGACAAATAACACACTTGGCTTTTTCATGGATTTATTTCTTTGATTTTGTAATTACGTTAAAGAGTACGACGCCAACGCCTGCGCCAATTATTTGCGCAGCGATAAATGCGAGAATTGAGTTAGCTGAAATTCCAGCAGGTGAAGTTGTGAAAACTCGACCGATAGTGACCGCCGGATTGGCAAATGTTGAGGATGCAGTAAAGAAGTAAGCCGCGAAAATCCACAGCGGTACTAACTTTGCCACAGTTTTTGCGCTATCGCCGAATGCCATTACCACCCAAACTAGACCAGCAGTTGCGATGATTTCGCTTAGGAATAATTTAGAACCAAGGCGATCAACTGTAGATGTGGCGAGGTTTGGATCTGAGAACATTGCGTTAGCAAGGAATGCGCCAAGTATCGCGCCTAGGATTTGAGTTGCGATGTAATTAAGGGCATCGAGCG
>DKNC01000053.1 GCA_002470135.1 Actinobacteria bacterium UBA7398
TGAGCGCGGTTAAAGGCGTAATCAGAGAACGGAATTAGGGTTTTCCATAGAACATCTATGGCCACGCTGGAAAACTTATTCTTTTGCATGCCCGCTTCAAAGTGAACATACTCTTTATCCAAAATATCTTGATTCTTCTTACCCATAGCTTTTCGTAGCAAATCCGCGCGGCCTAAGGAAAACCCAGCCACTTTTTGCGCAATTGCCATTACTTGTTCCTGATAAACGATCAATCCATAGGTGTCGCCAAGAATTTCTTGTAATGGCTCCGAAAGTTCTGGATGAATCGGATCAGATGGTTTGCGTTTATTCTTGCGATCAGCGTAATCAGTATGAGCATTTACACCCATTGGGCCCGGTCGATAGAGCGCAATTACCGCAGAAATATCCTCAAATGAATCAGGTGCCATCGAACGAAGCAGTGCCCGAATCGGAGCGCTATCTAATTGGAATACACCTAGCGTGTCACCTCTTGAAAGGAGCTCGTAAGTTTTCTTATCGGTTAATTCAAGCGTAGTTAAATCTACAATTTGATTGGCGTTATTTTTTATATTGGCTAAACAATCATCAATAACAGAAAGGTTTCTCAGCCCGAGAAAGTCTATCTTTAGTAAACCAGTTGCCTCGCATGCACCCATGTCAAATTGAGTAATTATTGCGCCGTCGGCTTCGCGTCTATGAATTGGAATAACATCTAACAATGGTTCACTACTTAAAATCACGCCAGCAGCGTGCACTCCCCATTGCCGCTTTAATCCCTCAATACCTAATGCGGTATCAACAATTTTCTTGCTATCGATATCGGTCTCATAAAGAGTTCTAAATTCACTTGCTTCGTCATAACGATCATCTTTATCATTGAACACGCCACCGAGCGAAATATCTTTACCCATTACCGATGGCGGTAGCGCTTTAGTCAATCGTTCGCCCAACGCATATGGGTAACCAAGAACTCGCGTTGAATCCTTAATTGCTTGTTTAGATTTAATAGTTCCATATGTAATTATTTGAGCAACCCGGTCTTCACCGTATTTACCGGTTGCGTATCGAATCATTTCGGCGCGACGGCGTTCGTCAAAATCTAAGTCGATATCTGGCATTGAAATACGTTCTGGATTTAAAAAGCGCTCAAAGAGCAAACCATGTTTAATCGGATCTAGTGCCGTAATGCCAAGGGCATAAGAAACAAGTGACCCGGCGGCAGAGCCTCGGCCAGGTCCTACCCAAATTCCTTGCTTCTTTGCATGTGCCACTAAATCAGAAACAACAAGGAAATAACCTGCAAAACCCATCTTGGTCATAACACCAAGTTCATAACTTAATCTTTCAATATAATTTATTGGCACTTCGCCTTTGAATCGCCCTCGTAAGCCTGCTTCAGATTGTTTGATTAACCAAGTGTCTTCACTTTCACCTTGCGGAACTTCAAATTTTGGCAGCAGATTTTCATTTTCACGCATCGTGATATTGCAACGTTCCGCAATTAAAAGTGTGTTGTCGCAGCTTTCTGGGAGCTCTTTAAAAATCTCGCGCATTTGGCGCGCGCTCTTCAAATAAAATTCGCCGTTCTCAAATCGGAATCGCTTTGGATCAGCCAAAGTGGAGCCAGATTGGATGCAGAGCAACGCTTCATGAGCAACTGAGTCTTCGGCGAATGTATAGTGCAAATCATTTGTTGCTAAGAGTGGTAAACCTAATTCTTTACTTAATTTCAAGAGATCTTCTTTAACTCTTCGTTCTACTTCTATGCCGTGGTCCATAATCTCAACAAAATAATTTCCAGCGCCAAAGATGTCGCGAAATTCCGCGGCCGCATTTCGAGCTTCGTTATATGCACCCATTCTGATCCGAGTTTGGATTTCACCGCCAGGACATCCAGTCGTCGCAATAATGCCATCAGAATGCTTTGCTAAAAGTTCGCGATCCATTCTTGGCTTGTAATAAAAACCTTCTAACGAAGCTAACGATGAGAGTCTGAAAAGATTTCCAAGTCCAACATTATTTTCCGCAAGCAACGTCATATGGGTATAGGCACCGCCACCGGAAACATCATCTTCACCGCCGTCAGCCCATTTGACGCGCTTCTTATCAAAGCGCGACTCGGGAGCAACGTAGGCTTCAATTCCAATGATTGGTTTAATGCCAGCTTTTTTACTCTGCTTATAAAAATCAAATGCACCAAATACATTTCCATGATCAGTCATTGCGATCGCAGGCATTTCTTGACGCGCAACTTCACTAGTTAAATCCGCTACTCGGGCCGCCCCATCCAGCATCGAATATTCGGTATGTACATGTAAATGCACAAAATTCTCCGAATTATCGGGTTTTTTCTGGGAATTATTGGGGGTCACGATTGGTGAGAGTACTGCCTTGCGGCGCTACTTTTCAGTGAGCAACGCCAACGCCTTTGTGAGGTCGCCTGGGTATGGCGCTGTGAAACTCATTCGATCACCAGAGCCCGGGTGGTTAAAAGTAAGTTCCATCGCATGCAGCCATGGTCGAGTTAGCCCTAGTTTTTCCGCTAAAGCTGGGTCAGCGCCATAAGTTAAATCGCCAACAAGCGGATGTCGAAGCGCGGCAAAGTGAACTCTAATTTGATGGGTACGCCCAGTTTCTAATTCCACTTTTAAAAGAGTCGCGGCTGGATAATATTCCAAAGCTAAATAATGAGTGATGCTAGGTTTTCCATCAGCTACAACTGCAAATCGATAATCTTCTTTTGGATGACGATCTATGGGTGCATCAATAGTGCCTTCAGTTGGATCAATATGCCCTTGCGCCAAAGCATTGTAAATTTTGCCGACAGTTCGCTCTCTGAACTGATCTTTTAAACTTGTATAAGCAGTTTCAGTTTTAGCGACCACCATTAGCCCGGTTGTTCCAACATCTAATCGATGCACAATTCCTTGTCGTTCAGCAGCGCCGCTGGTTGATACTGAATATCCCGCCGCAATTAAGCCGCCAATAACGGTTACACCACTCCAACCAGGGCTTGGATGTGATGCACAGCCAACCGGTTTGTTAACCACAATTACTTGGTCATCATCATAAATAACTTCAAGGTTATCAACTGGCGTTGGATTTAATTGCGGCGCGCTAGCCGGTTCCGGAAAGAGAATTTCGATCTGATCGCCACTTTCGATACGTTCGGATTTCGCAAGCGTTTTTCCGGCTCTGCTAATTTCACCTGCGGTAGCCAACTCTGCGACAGTTGTGCGAGAGAGGCCGAGCAACCTTGCAAGCGCGGCATCAACTCGCTCACCAGATAACCCATCCGGAATAGTAAAAACTCTTAACTCACGAGCCATGACTTCTCACATCGGTAGGTTGTATGTTTTTTATCGCCAGAATGACCACAATCGCAGCTGCGATACAGATTGCAGAATCTGCGACATTGAAGATCGGCCAGTGCGGTAACTCAATCCAATCGACCACTTCGCCCTTAAATCCACCCGGGGCTTTGGAAATTCGATCCCATAGATTTCCGAAAATCCCACCAAGAACTAAGCCAAGAACTAAGCCCCACCAATTTGAAATTACTTTTCTACTGAAATAAATAATAAAAGTGGCCGCACATAACGCAAATGAAGCTAGTGCGAGGGTTGCGTTTGGCGCCATGCTGAAAGCAGCGCCCGAATTAGTTGTGTAAGTAAGTTGTAAAAAATTTCCAATCAATTTTATTGAATCACGACCGCGTAAGTATTCAACCGCCCATAACTTAGTTACAAAATCTAGAACAAATACTAAAAAAGCGCATAAGGCTAAAGTTTTACGCGCCCGCTTAACCCGTTCGGCATTCAGCGCCGTTCTTCTTTCTGCTTACACGCCATACATAGCGTTGCTCTTGGAAATACTTGAAGCCGGGCTTTGCCGATTGGGCTAGAGCAATCTTCGCAACGTCCATAAGTCTTAGTATCAATTCTTTCTAGAGCGCGCTCAGTTTGGGTCACCATATCGCGAGCGTTATAGACCAACGACATTTCATGTTCACGTTCAAAAGTTTTAGTTCCGGCATCCGCTTGATCATCGCCAGCGCCAACACCAGATGCCTTAATCAAATCATCCATTTCAGATTCCGCGGCTTGTAGTTCTTTCTTTAACCGAACCAAATCTTTAGCTAACTCAGATCGCATTGCTTTCATCTCAGTCGCTGTCCACCCATCTTCGCCCTCTTTTACAACAAGTGGCGCTGGTGCAGATTTGATTGGTTTTAATTGTGGTGCTTTTTTCCCAGTTTTTATCGGACGCACCGGCGGTGGTAAAACTAATCTGCGTTCGGCAACTATTGCGGTCTCTAACAGCTCTGGTTCAGGTTTATAAACTGAGATTGTGGTTGCGCCACCTTTTGCTGTGCTTGAAGTTAGGGCAGTTTTCATCGGCCCTTTAATATTTGGTTTTACCGGAATCTTTTTTACTTCTAGTGGCTTCTTAGCCGCCGCTTTTTTGACCGGAGTTTTTTTCGCTGGAGTTTTTTTAACCGGAGCTTTCTTAGCCTTTACCGGAGCTTTCTTTTTTCCCAAAAATCGGCTCAATACACCGGATTTTTTGGCAGATTTTTTGGCGCTTTTCTTCGCGGCCTTTGCTATTGGCTTCTTTGAATTCTTTTTTGTGGGCACAGCGCCGAAGGCTATGGCTTCTCGACTAGAAAAGCCACTCAGCCACACGATGCCTGCTAAACCGAGCACAATCATTGTTTTGCAAAGGTAGAATCCAACTCTTAATTCCGGAGTGGAGCAACCAGAGTGGTCGAGTCAGAGAGCGGGAAATTGAAAAACGAATACCGCAATATCTCGCCACAAATTGATCTGCCAAAGACTGAACATGAGATTCTGAATTTTTGGGAAACGCAATCGATTTTTCACGAAAGCGTTAATGCGCGTGCCGGCGCGGAAGCTTGGACATTTTATGAAGGTCCACCCACTGCAAATGGGTTACCGGGAACGCACCACATTGAGGCCCGAGTTTTTAAAGATGTATTTCCTCGTTTTCAAACCATGAAAGGAAAACATGTTATTCGAAAAGCTGGTTGGGATTGTCATGGGCTCCCGGTCGAGATTGCCGTAGAAAAGGAACTTGGATTTACCGGCAAAGGCGATATTGAAAAATTTGGAATTGCGGAATTTAATGACAAGTGTCGCGAATCAGTACAACGACATGTAGGTGCATTTACCGACATGACCGAGCGAATGGGCTTCTGGGTTGATTTTGATGAAGCTTATTGGACTATGTCTAGCGAATATGTCGAAAGCGTATGGTGGTCGCTTAAGGAAATTTGGCAAAAAGGATTACTTTCACAAGATCATCGGGTCGCGCCGTATTGTCCTCGATGTGGCACTGGTCTTTCAGATCATGAACTAGCCCAAGGTTATGAAACCGTAACTGACCCATCGGTATATGTTCGGTTTCCAATAACCTCCGGCAAACTTGCCGAACTTGGGGCTTCACTCTTGGTTTGGACCACAACGCCATGGACTTTGGTATCGAATACTGCGATTGCGGTCAATCCGAAAGTTACCTATCTCGTGGTGAAAACCAAGAAGCCCGATAGCGAAGAAAATGAAGTCTTAGTGTTGGCGCAAGAACTCGCGCACGTGGTTGGCGAATTTGAAGTTTTAGCGACTATTGCTGGAAAAGATTTAGAGCGCACCACGTATGAGCGGCCCTTCGATTATGTTGAAATTCCAGATTCGCACTTTGTAGTTTTAGCGGAATACGTAACCACTGAAGATGGCACCGGATTAGTCCACCAATCCCCGGCTTTTGGCGCTGACGATTTACAGGTTTGTCGCGCCTACGGACTACCAGTAGTAAATCCGGTTCTAGCAAATGGAAATTTTGCTGATGAAGTTCCGTTAATTGGCGGAGTTTTTTTCAAAGAGGCAGATAAAATCCTGGTAAAGGAGCTTAGAAAATCTGGCAAACTTTATAAACACCAGCCCTACGAACACTCTTATCCGCATTGTTGGCGTTGCCATACTGCGTTGATTTATTACGCCCAGCCTTCTTGGTATATCAAAACGACAAAAATTAAAGCAGCGTTGATAAAAGAGAATCAAAATACCGATTGGCATCCAGAAACCATCAAAACTGGCCGTTATGGTGATTGGTTAAACAACAACATTGATTGGGCGGTATCACGAAATCGATATTGGGGTACGCCGTTACCAATATGGCGATGCGCATCTGATCATGAAATTTGCATCGGTTCACTTAAAGAATTAAGTGGCTTGGTCGGGGATGATGTAACAGCGATAAATCCTCATCGCCCATTTGTAGATGAGATCAAATTCCCGTGTGCCGAATGTTCTGAAACTATGGTTAGAGTGCCAGAAGTTATTGATTGCTGGTATGACTCTGGCGCTATGCCATTCGCCCAATGGGGATATCCGCATAAACCAGGTTCGATTGAAAAATTTAATGAGGCCTACCCAGCAGATTTTATTTGCGAAGCAATCGATCAAACCCGCGGTTGGTTCTACACCTTGATGACAATCGGCACGCTAGTTTTCGATAAGTCCTCATACAAAACCGTGCTCTGTCTGGGGCATATTCTCGATAAAGATGGCCGCAAAATGAGCAAGCACCTGGGCAATGTTTTAGAGCCAATGGCGCTAATGGATAAACACGGTGCGGATGCCGTGCGCTGGTACATGCTTGCTGACGGTTCACCTTGGAGTGCGCGCCGCGTTGGGCATAACGCGATCTCGGATGTAGTCCGCAAAACTTTGCTTACCTATTGGAATACCGTTTCTTTTCTCTCGCTCTATGCTCGAGCATCTAATTTCAATCCATTAGCTGCAACAGACCAAGTTGATATTTCGAAGCGACCTTTGATGGATCGCTGGATTGTCTCGGAATTAAATCAATTAATTGGCGGCGTGGATGCTGCGCTTACTAATTTTGATTCGCAAGAAGCCGGTGAAATTCTTGCAAAATTTATTGATGATTTATCTAACTGGTATGTACGCCGATCTCGGCGTCGGTTTTGGGATGGCGATGTCTCCGCGCTCGCAACGCTCCATGAATGTCTTGAAAAATTAACGCTACTGATGGCACCGCTCGTTCCATTTATAACTGAACATGTTTGGCAAGAATTAATCCGTCCAGTATCACCTAGCGCGGTTACTTCAGTGCACTTGGCCGACTTTCCAAAAGTAAATTCAGAACTGATTGATAAAAAACTTTCGCAATCGGTGGTTTTAACGCGGCGCTTGGTTGAACTCGGTCGCGCATCAAGAGCGGAATCAAAAGTAAAAATTCGTCAACCACTTTCGCGAGCTTTGATCTCGGCTTCTGGGTGGGTCGGGTTGGACCAACAGCTAAAAGATCAAATCTCAGATGAACTTAACGTATTGAACCTTGATGACATCTCGAGCGCTGGTTCAGATTTAGTAGATATAACCATCAAAGCGAACTTCAAAACTTTGGGATTAACTTTTGGCGCAGATGTCCAGCCAATTTCAAAGAAGATTGCCGAATTGAATCCAATTGAATTGACCACCAAGATTCGTAAAACTGGAAAAGCCACAATTCAATATGGTGAAAACAAGAGCGCCGAAATCACCGAGGCTGATTTAATAATTACTGAGACACCCCGAGAAGGTTGGTCGGTAACTAGCCATAACGGCGAAAGCGTTGCACTCGATCTAACCCTTACCCCTGAATTAATCGCGGCCGGTCAAGTCCGTGAGGTTATTCGCGCCGTCCAAGATGAACGGAAGAATGCAGGCTTCGACATCAGCGATCGAATCGCCATGTATTGGAATGCCAACGAATCTATCTGTCAAGCAATTATTAGCGGTGCCGAATTAATTTCACAAGAAGTTCTCGCTACTTTTATGGAAAGAGATCAAGGGCTAGCGCTTGCTGAAAATGAACTTGGGCTAGCGCTTAAGCTGATTAAGAATTAATTAATTAATCCGATTAATATTTGAATACCAAAAAATAGCACCACAAATGAAAGATCTAGGCTGACTGCTCCAAGCCGGAGCGGTGGAATAAATCTTCGAATAAAAAATAATGGTTTATCAGTTAGCGAGTAAGTTAGCTCTGCAAATGCCAAAATGATTCCGCGAGGGCGCCAATTTCGAGCAAACATTCGCGCATAATCAAAAATTAATCGAGCAAACAATACAAACAAATAAAGTTCAAGAACTGTGGCAATCAAGTTGCCAATATTTAACACTTTTTCTAGGTCAGCTTTGGTTAAAGAAACTTGCGTCAGCTGCAGCAGTTTTAATTTCGGTGCTTACCATTACATTCGGTGGTGAAAGTAAAAATACTTTAGGAGTAACTCGCTCGATTGTTCCAGAATGTCCAAAGACTAGTCCGGAAGCAAAATCTACTAATCGTTTACGTTCGCTCTCTTCCATGTCGCTTAAATTCATAATTACTGGTGAGCCAGAACGAAAGTGTTCCCCAATAGTTCTTGCTTCGCTGTAAAATCTAGGATGAAGCGTGACAATTCGATCCAAAACTGGAGCAGCTTCGGCTGGAATTAGCGCTGGTTGTGCGACTGTGAGTCTTGGTGTAACCGATGGCGCAACGTCACTTGTAGTTCTTGGCAAAATTCTTCGAGGTGCTGGGGTTGGAGTTGGTGCTAGTTGGGCATCCGAAACTAAATCATCTTCCGTCAAACCCAAATAATTTGTCATTTTTCGAAGCGCATTAACCATGCCTTAATTTTATTAGAGGTAGCTCCGGTTACCGAGGATTGAGCTGCCAATACGGATATGTGTCGCGCCATGCATTATTGCGCTTTCAAAATCACCACTCATCCCCGCTGAGAGCCAGGTTGCCATTGGAAATTTTTCTTTAAAATCGCTAAATATTTCAGCCATTTTGGCAAAGGCAATATCGGGGTTTTGGGCGATTGGCGCGACTGCCATCAAGCCCTTTATCTCCAAGCCAGAAATTTTTGCGATGGCATCCGCAAATTCAGTTAAAGATTTAGGCTCGACCCCATTGCGTTCAATTCGTTTTTCGGAGTCTAACGAAACTTGAATTAATACTGGGTATTTTGCAGGCAGTACAGCTTCTCCCATTTGATACCGATCGCTTATCGTTTTCGCATGATCAATTTCGGCCAGTGAATGTATAACATCGGCCCACTTCACAATTGATTTAATCTTATTACCCTGAATCTGACCCTGAAAATGCCATCTCGCATCTCGATGGAAATTTTCTGCCTTAACCGCGCCTTCTTGATCTCGATTCTCACCAAAATCGCGAACTCCTAATTCATACAAGAAATCCACATCAGAGCGGGGGAAGGTCTTGGTCACCACAATTAGAGAAATATCGCTTGGGTTCCGATTAGCACTTCTAGCGGCTGCGTTTATTCGAGAGTTCGCAATTTCTAAGCCGTTTGAAATTTCGGTCTTCCGCTCTTGGTTCACCATGCAATTACACCAGCTTGTCGGCCGGTTACGCCATCTCGTCGATATGAAAAAAGGTTTTCGCCATGCGCTGTGCATGAGTTCTCGCGCGAATAATCGATTTCATAACTATCTAAGATAGAAATTACGCCAGCCGGCAAATCTAAACAATGTTTTTCAAGATTAGTCGCTGTGGCTGGATAGATAGAAATGACATCTAAATAAATATCGGGAGAAACTTCATAACAGTTTCCACAAATCGATGGGCCAAGTGCGGCGCTAATATCATTTGCCTTAGAACCAAGCGCTATCAACCTCGAAATGGTGGCTTCCACGATTCCTTTAACTAAGCCAGCCCGGCCAACATGTACTGCTGCGATCGCTTTCGGCGATCTAAATAACAACGGAATGCAATCCGCGACTAATACAACTAACGCAGTTCCAGATTCCGCCGTAATTAGCGCATCAACTTTTGGAATTTGCGTTGATGGCCTAGATCGTTCGATTAACGCAATCTCATTGCCGTGAACTTGATCCATGTAAAAAATACGATCCGAAGTCATCTCTAGCGCCTTTGCTAAAATTTCACGATTAGCTGTTACCGCGGCAGGATCGTCCGCTACATGTAAAGCAAGATTAAAATCAGCAAAACGCCCCGAACTAATGCCACCATGCCGCGATGTAAAGAACTCGCGAATCATTTGGTGGATTACTTCATGAAATCAGGAATATCGATTTCGTCTTCGCTAACTAACTCTTGGAATGTAATCCGACGTCGTGGTTTATCATCTTGAGTATCGAGCGCGACTGCTAATGGGTCATTACTAGGAATTGGGTTTGCATTCCCAGAAATTGTCGTTGAATTAATGACTGGCATTGCCATCTTCTTGGGCGCGCCACCATCAAATCCAGCGGCAATAACGGTAACTCTTACCTCATCGCCTAGTGCATCATCAATTACGGTTCCATAAATAATATTTGCATCTGGATGTGCGCACTTAGCAACTAATTCTGCAGCTTCGCTAATTTCAAATAAACCTAAATCCGAACCACCGGCGATTGAAAGCAGAACGCCATGAGCGCCATCAATAGATGCTTCTAATAGCGGACTTGATATTGCCAACTCAGCTGCGCGAATGGATCGAGCTTCGCCACGAGCGGAACCAATTCCCATTAGCGCCGAACCAGCACCAGACATCACGCTCTTCACATCTGCAAAATCTAAATTGATTAAACCAGGAGTCGTGATCAAGTCGGTTATTCCTTGAACGCCCGATAGCAGAACTTGGTCGGCAGTTTTAAATGCTTCAATAGCGCTAATTGATCTATCTGAAATAGAGAGCAATCGATCATTAGGAATGACAATCAGAGTATCAACTTCACTTCGAAGTTTTTCAATACCTTCATCGGCTTGTGATGATCGACGTTTTCCCTCAAATGAAAAAGGGCGAGTTACTACACCGACTGTAAGTGCACCAAGATCTTTTGCAATTTTCGCAACTATTGGTGCGCCACCAGTACCAGTACCGCCACCTTCGCCGGCTGTAATAAAAACCATATCTGCGCCGCGCAAAACTTCTTCAATATCTTCAACATGATCTAGAGCTGCTTGACTTCCTAATTCGGGAGATGCACCGGCACCTAAACCTTTAGTTAATTTTTTACCGATATCAAGTTTCACATCTGCATCACTCATTAATAAATCTTGCGCATCTGTATTAATCGCAATGAACTCGACACCTTTTAAACCCGCGTCAATCATTCGATTAATTGCGTTACCGCCGCCGCCGCCAATGCCAACAACTTTGATAACCGCTAAATAATTCTGTGGTGATGCCACGATGCGCCTCTCCCTTAACTCTAATCCTCAACTTGAGGCTCAGAGTCTCTTTATCTGATGCGCAAAAGTATGGGTGCGGCGCTACGCAATCAATGACCGACACGATGACATTAATTGATAATGATTTTTAGTATTTTATTTAACGATAGGCGAAAGTGGAGTTGTTAAATCCATCCGCACTATTTTCGCATTTTCTGGCAGTAGTAATAACTCCCGTAATACTTTGATTTTCAAGGGTAAATCTTGGCTACTACCCCAGGTAATTTTTAGGGATCGACCATCTATCACCAAGGCAGTCAATAAATATGCCGGGCTATTCACTAGATAACTTTGAACTCTCATTTCTTTGGCGTTGATTTGCGCCGGTTCAACCGCTGCAATGCCACGGTGTAACTGGTCAAATGCTGCGAGGGAAGATTGCGACCGATCATTCAATATCAATTCTGGGAGATTTGCCATTTCGGAAGGTAATTGACCATCGGTTGGAATAATGAATATTTCCATTTGATCATCTAGGAAAGTTCGACCATTAGAATTTTGTATCACCGCTATCGGCTCTCGCTTAGCTATCCCGATTTCGATCGCTTTGGAAAGCCAATTCCGTTTTACCGATATCGATTTGATCCAGTTCAATTCTGAAATTCGGTTCGACACAACCCGCTTATCAACCCTCGCTAATGGAGCTCCGATTTGCATAACTGCTGGCTGATTTTCAATTCTCTTAATTACCAATTTTTCTTCCGCAGCATTAACCCCAGTAAATGCGATTGATTTAACGGAAAAGACTTGAGACCAGCCAAAAAGGTAGGAAGTGCTGGCAACTGTAAGCAAGAGTAGAACGGTGACAAATCTCCGTTTGAGTTTGGACAATTACTCGATCTTCCCACGGTTTGAAATAGCTTCTAAAATTAGTGGCCCTAACGAATTTACATCGCCCGCACCTAACGTGATTATCAAATCCTCCGGGCGTGCCATCTCTACAACCATCTCGATAACAGTAGGCATTGAGGGTTCGTAAATTACTTTTGTTGGATCCATTTTTTGGGCAATACTTAAAGATGTCACGCCTTGGATTGGGGTCTCACTCGCTGCATAAACTTCAAGCAGAAAAACTTTATCGGCAATCGATAATTCCTTTGCAAATTCGCTTAGAAAATGAGCTGTGCGACTAAACCTGTGGGGCTGGAATATGGCCAATACCCGACCATTTGGATTGTAATTTTGAGCTGTTTCTAGTGTTACTCGAACCTCAGTTGGGTGATGGCCATAATCGTCAATCACCGTAATGCCATGAACTTTTCCTTTTAACTCGAACCTTCGTCGAGCACCAGTAAAAGTTTTTAATCCTTGGATTATTTCTGGAGCTGGATAACCCATCAATAAAGCGGCCGTTAAGGTACCAGCCGCGTTTAATACATTATGTCTGCCTGGGACTGAAAGTTGGAGCTCACCGAGAACTCGACCACGCCAAGTTATTCGAGCGCTAGCAGAATTAGACCCTAACGCAATTCGATCTACCTTCAAATCACAGTCTGAACTTTCCCCGTAAGTTGCCAAAGTAATGCTCGTTGAATCTATTTTTTGAATCAATCGTCGCGCACCTGGGTCATCCCCGCAAATAACTAGAAAACCATCGCGTTGAATCGTTCCAACAAAATTAGCAAATACTTCATCAACTGCTTTTTCATCAGCGAAGTGATCCACGTGATCTAGTTCAATGTTGGTGATAATGGCTCCATCTGGTTTGTATACCAAAAAAGATCCATCAGATTCATCTGCTTCAGCAACAAATACATCACCGCTGCCGTGGTGAGCGTTAGTCCCGGAATTTGAAACGGTCGCACCAATTGCAAACGAAGGATCAACGCCACAATGTTGCAACGCAACAGTCAACATCGAGGTGGTGGTGGTCTTGCCATGCGTGCCAGCAATTGCGACCGAACGCTTTTGGGACATGAGAATTGCTAGCGCTTCGGCGCGTAATAACACCGGCAGGTTGTTTGCTCTGGCATATTTGAGTTCAACATTCGATTCCGAAATGGCACTAGAGATCACGACGATATCCCGACCGGCGATATTTTCTTCGGCATGCGATGCAAATGCTGCCACCCCTAACTTTCGAAGTCCTTGCAACGCTTGCGAATCTTTAATATCCGAACCAGAAACCGCAATATCCAGCGCCACCAATATCCGGGCAATCCCGCTCATCCCAGAACCACCAATCCCAATTAAATGGACTTTTGCCAGCGTGAAATCGACATAATTAATTGGGTTCATCATTTGCTCACCGATAGCGCAAGTTTCGCAATTTCTTTTGCAGTCTCTTTAATTTTTACAGTTACCGCCGTCGATGAATAGGCCTTGCTCTTCGCGATTTCCGATTCAATATTTTTACCAAGCCAGTCGGCGGTAAATTCTGAATTTCTAATCATGGTTGCCGAGTTCTTAGCCATTAATTCGTCCGCGTTCGCTTCTTGCTCGCCATTTCCAATTGGGAGTGGAATTAAGATTGCGTACCGATTAACTACTGCCAACTCCGCGCAAGTTACAGCGCCACTCCGACAAATTACGATGTCAGCAGCTGCGTAAACCCGAGCAATGTTATGAAAGTATTGAGTTGGGAAATAGCCGGTTCGAGCAATTGGAAGGGTGTTATGCATTCCGACTGCGTGCGCTATTTGAATCGGATATTTTTGGGAACTAAGGTATTCCGAAACTACTTTATTAATTCGCTCCGAACCAAGTGAGCCGCCGAAAACCGCGATTATTGGTTTATCGGGAGAGAGTCCCCACTCCTTGGCTTGGCTATTTCTAAGTTCGGCTAATTCACTTGGTCTAAGTTGGGAAACCGCAACAATGTCATCTCGTAGCGGCATCCCGGTACTGATGGACTCTGGCCACTTTCGTTGCACTGAGCCAAAATTCACAGTTACGATTTTTGCAAATAGTCGCCCTAAACGATTTGCCCAACCTGGCTTGGCGTTCGCTTCATGGATAACAATTGGAATTCGCAATACAACCGCAGCTAAATAAGCAGATGCGGCAACATAACCACCAAAGCCAATAACTACTGAAGCGTCTTTAATAATACGAATTGAAGTAAACACACTTCCAATTAGAGCAAACGGCCATTTGAATATAGATAACGAAAGTTTTCTAGGCAGCGCAACTTTAGGTATTACCTTCAATGGAAAACCGCGACTAGGTACTAACGCGTTCTCTAGTCCCGTTTTAGTGCCGATAAACTCACATTGCAGCGCCGGGTTAATTTTTTGCAATTCAACTGCGACTGCAAGGGCTGGCTCAATGTGGCCAGCAGTGCCGCCACCGGCCAGAATTATTTTTTTACTTCCAGTTGCCATTACTTAGCCAACTTTAGTTTTCTGCGTTGCAAAATCGCTTCTCTGATATTTGGTGTTCGTCGAGCTACGCCAAGCACGAAACCGGCTGCAATAAATACTGAGAGCAGTGAGGATCCTCCGTAGGACATAAACGGCAAAGTTACACCTACGACTGGAATTAACCCGACGACCGAACCAATATTCAAGGTCAATTGCATAGAGAACCAACAGCCAATTCCGGCAGTCGCGTACTTTTCAAAACTAGTACTTGCTCCGAGCGCCACTTTGAAAATTGAAAGAATTAAGCCAGCAAATAGTAGAAGGACCGCTAAAGTTCCTAACAATCCAAGTTCCTCACCAATTACCGAAAAAATAAAATCAGTATGTGCTTCTGCGAGCGTTCCCCATTTCTGTCTACTCGCTCCTAATCCAATTCCGAATAAGCCACCAGAGGCTAAACCCATCAGGCTGTGGGCTGGTTGCCATCCTGCTCCTTTGTAATACTGAACGGAGAATGGATCAAGTAGTGCAAAGAAACGATTTAATCGATTTTTATGAGTAATAACTAAAACCGCAACTACTAATCCACCTAGACCGCCTGCGACTGAAAGCTCTTTAAGCGGAACACCTGCAATAAAAAGTATTCCAGCAAATATTAAAGCGACTACTACGGCAGTACCAAGATCTCTGCCCTTATAGATAAGCGCTTCAACCAAAAGAAAGCCAGGAGTCAGCGAAATCCAAATATTCGACTTGATTCCTTCTGCAATCCGTTGATCGTGTAGCCATAGTCTAGATGCGCACCAAATTATAAAACCCATCTTCGCAAATTCGCTTGGTTGAATTGTAAAACCAGCAACATAAATCCAATTGGTATTTCCATTAACAGTTTTTCCAAAACCGGGTAATTGCGGCAATAGTAAGAAAATACATGAAGCCACCAAAGAGAGCGGTGCAATGCGATCCCAAAGTTTAGTTTTTAATTTCATGGATAAATAACCAAGTAAGAGAGCCAATATTAAGAAAAATGCTTGCCGTCCCACAATTGAAAAAGAGTTCCCAGTTTCATGTAACGAACGGACCGCAGAGGCCGAAAGTACCATCAGCAAGCCAAGACTACTTAGAGCAGTGACCGCTATTAGTATCAAATAATATGAAGCTTCGGGTTTCGCTAAAAAATTCTTTGGTTTAGCCATTATTTACCACCAATTTTTCGATTGCTTTTGCGAATGCATTACCTCGATCTGCGTATGAAGTGAACTGATCCATAGACGCACATGCTGGAGCAAGCAGAACCGTGTCGCCGCTTTTCGCTATCGATTTCGCTAACGCAACTACTTCTAACATCAATGCATCGCCAGTTTTATCACTTGCAATAATGTGTAATGGCACTTCCGGAGCGTGTTTAGTAAGTGCTATTTTAATAATTTCGCTATCTTGGCCAATCAGAATAACTTCCCGAAACCTACTTTTCCCACGAGTTATTAAGTCGTTCATATCTGCTCCTTTTGTTAACCCGCCAGCAATCCAAATAGCAGAGATTTGTGAAAGTAAGGCAGCTAACGCAGCATGCGGATTCGTAGCTTTTGAGTCATTAACCCACTTAATGCCAGCTTGATCTAGAACTAGTTCTAACCGATGGTGATCAAGCACGAAGTTTTTTAAACCTTGTTGCACTTTTTCTGGAGAAATGCCCAGTGCTCGGGCAATGCCGCCAGCTGCAAGCGCGTTCAAAATATTGTGTGGGACCGCTGGCAAAATATCTTGCAATTCTCCGATTGCTTCAGCAGCATCACTACTGGTGAAAGCGCGATCAATCAATAGATTTTCGACTAGCCCTAACTCTCCTAGCTTTGGCGTTTCAAGGGAGAAGTAAAATTTCTTACCTAAATAGCTAGTCGAGTACTGCATTACTTCTGGGTCGCTTAAATTCAAAAGCGCGCTTTGGGACATGTCGAGTAATTTTGCTTTCGATTTTGCATAATTTTCAAATGACCCATGCCAATCAATATGGTCATCCGCAATATTTAAAATACAACCGATTTCAAATTTAGCTTCATTGGACCATTCAATTTGAAAAGATGAGAGCTCTAACGCTAAGAAATCATATTTCTTCGATGAAGTGACCGCGGCAATAACTGTTTCGCCAACGTTTCCACAAGCAGTTCCGCTTACTCCAGCTGCTTCAAAAATCGATGCCACCATTTGAATTGTGGTGGTCTTGCCATTTGTCCCAGTTAGCGCAACCCATTTTTGATTAGGCAGAATTTCAAGCTTTACCCGCCACGCCAAATCAACTTCACTTAAAATTTCCGTGCTTAATTTGCGAAATTCCGAAATAACTGGGTGGTCGGTTCGCCAACCAGGTGAGACGCAAACTAGTGAAAACTTCGAAAACATATCGCTATCAATTTCAGTAATTACACTCTCGTTAATTTTCTTCTCATCGATAAGTTTTACGTGCGCGCCTTGGCTTTCCAGAAAACTCAACATTGCTTGACCAGTAACGCCCGCTCCAATTACTGCGATATTTCTATTTTTGAGAGATTCGAGGAAGGACATGGCTAATTAAGCAACAACCCATTGCGCGTAAAATAACGCTAATCCAGCAGCAACTGAGAGTCCAGCAATAATCCAGAACCTAATAACAATTGTTACTTCGCCCCAACCCATCAATTCGAAATGATGTTGCAGGGGTGCCATTTTGAATACCCGCTTACCGCCAGATAATTTAAAATATCCCGTTTGAATGATTACCGAAAGCGTAATTATTACAAATAACCCACCTAGCGGGATTAAAAGCAATTGGGTGCGCAAGGTCATCGCTAGTCCAGCTAAAGCGCCACCAAGAGCGAGCGAGCCGGTATCTCCCATAAAAATTCGAGCCGGAGATGCGTTCCACCAGAGAAAACCACAACATGCTCCACTAAAGGCAGCAGCTAATACCGCAAGATCTAGCGGATCACGGACGTTGTAGCATTTTGGACCAAGGTTAATTGCACAACTTTGACCAAACTCCCAAACTCCGATTAGTACAAATGCCAAGAAAGTCATCACAGCAGCGCCGGTCGCCAACCCATCTAAACCATCAGTCAAATTAACACCATTACTTGAAGCTAAGACCATAAAAATTGCCCATAAAACCACAACTACTGCGCCTAGCTTTAGTGAGGTATCACGCACTGCGGAAAGATTTAGTGACATCGGAGTCAAATTATTCTCGTCCGGAAATCGAGTTGCGAAGATTCCAAAGATCGCGGCTATTAAAGCTTGACCAAATAATTTCTGTTTTCCAGAAAGACCTGACGATTGTTTTCGTGAAACTTTTAACCAATCATCAAGGAATCCAACGCCACCTAAACCTAGAACTAAAGCGAGAATTAACAACGCAGAAATACTTATGGTCACTCCAGTGACTAAGTGGCTTAAAAAATACCCAACGAAACTTGCAAAAATTAAAATAATTCCGCCCATAGTTGGCGTGCCACGTTTTATGTGATGAGTCGTTGGCCCATCTTCTCGAATCATTTGTCCATAGCCACGCTTTGCCAGTATCTTGATTAATCCAGGCGTGCCAAAAAAACTTAGGAATAACGAAATAGCTCCGGCAACGAGAATCCCTTTCATAGCGTCTCCTCCGGATCAATAGTTTTAGCGCTCCAAAACTTAGCAATTTCTGCAGCAATTATCTCAAGATGTTCGGCTCTAGAGGCTTTGACTAGTATCACGTCGCCAACTTCAAAGTGTGAAAAGAGTTCATAGGCATCACTTTGTTGATTGTAAGAGTGGGAGACCATATCGATTGGTTCTGTGCTTTGATATTGACGATTTCCAATTGCCACGAAATGATCAATATTTAGCGCCGCAGCCGCTGTAGCAATTTCGGCATGCGCGCTCTCAGACAAATTGCCTAATTCATGCATGGTTCCAAGAAATGCCCAGGATCTACCGCCACGCTCCTGACTTAATAGCGCCAAAGTTCGCAGCGCTGCCATCATGCTTTCAGGATTTGCATTGTAAGCATCATTAATAATTAAGAGACCATTTATATCTTTAAGTTCCATCCGCCACTTACTAGTGACTTCGGCAGTTGAAAGCGCGGATGCAATTACCTCTATCGGAACATTAAGCGCTGTAGCTGCCGCAGCCGCAGCGAGAGCGTTGGCAACTTGATGCATCCCTAAGATTCGAAGCCCAACCGCTTCTCTGCCTTGCGGCGTAACTAAATCAAAATGGGCATAGCCTTCGCGATACTCAACATCGGCAGCTCGAATGTCAGATTTATTGCTCTCACCAAATGATAAAACTTTCGCGGAAGTAGTCGCAGCCATTTTTGGCGTGAATTCGTCGTAGTTTCCAAGTACTGCATAATCCTTTGGAGTTAGTCCAATTACTATCTCTCCTTTAGCGATTGCAATGTTTTCGCGGCTGCCAAATTCGCCAAGGTGTGCGCTACCAACTTTAAGGACTACCGCAACATTAGGCTTAGCAATTTCAGTTAATTTTGCGATATCGCCAATATTTCGAGCTCCCATTTCCACCACGCAAAACTTTGTATCCAAATTGCATTTAAGAAGCGTGAGCGGAGCACCTAAATCATTATTGTATGAACCAATTGGAGATACGGTTTTACCAACTGCGCTAAAAATATGAGCGAGCAAATCTTTTGTGGTTGTCTTGCCTTGGGAACCAGTGATTGCAACTACTTTCAAATCTTTAATTTGCATCCTTACGTAATTTGCAAGTTTTCCAAGAGCATCTAAAACATTTGCCACTTTAATAGAAGGTGCATTAACTTCTCGAGATACCAAAGCAAGTAATGCGCCACTGGAGATTGCTTTAGTTACGTAGTGATGGCCATCATTAGAATTGCCGATTAACGCTATAAATACCCCGTTTTTTATGGGTATGCGTGAATCAAAAAAGAAATCTCCATTAACGATAGTTGTTGGATCTATCCCAACAATTTCGCCACCGACAATTTCGGCAATCTTCGCGACCGCTAGCGGGATCATGGCTTGCCCTCAATTGCACGAGCTAATTCAATTCGATCATCGAAACTATGAATAACGCCTGCAATTTCTTGGCCAATCTCGTGGCCTTTACCTAGTAATAGAACGGTATCGCCAGGTTGCGCAAGTGAAACTGCATACTCGATTGCAGAATTTCTACTTTCGAGAACTTTTGATGGCGCCGATACATTTAAGCCTGCAGTCATCGATTCCAATATTGCTTGTGGCGATTCGCTCCGTGGATTGTCGCTAGTAAAAATTGCTATATCAGATCCATCAGAGAGCGCAGCTCCCATAAAAGGTCTTTTTGTGGCATCGCGGTCGCCACCACAACCCAAAACTGCAATTACTTTCCCGGAGGTAAATGATTTTGCAGTTTCCAGTACGCGAGTTACAGCATCTGGCGAATGTGCGTAATCTACAAAGGCGGCAAATCTCTGGCCGAGATTTATAGGTTCTAACCGGCCAGGTGCGCCTTTCATGGCTTGCATTTGGGTGCCAACAAAAATTGGATCTAGCCCGCTTTCAACGGCAAGAGCGATAGCCATAATGGCATTCTCTAAATTATATTCACCAAAAAGTGGTAATTTCCCAGAAATAAGAACGCCACCGATGCCTCTAATCGATACTTCATATCCACTGGATGTTTGGACTGCGGCTTCGTAATACCAATTCGCTTTATGGTTATATTTTGAAATTGTGGTTATTGGAATTTCAGAATCGTTTACAAGTTGAATGCCAAAATCGCCATCAATGTTTATAAAACCTTTTTCGGCATGCTCGAAGGTGAATAGCGATTTCTTTGCTTGATAGTAACGATCCATTGATCCATGAAAATCTAAGTGGTCCTGCGTCAGATTGGTGAAGGCAACCGCTTTGAATTTCGAACCAGTTACGCGATTTTGAGATAAGGCGTGGCTGCTTACTTCCATCGCTAAATTCCGGATATGCCGCTCTCGCATTACTGCAAAAAGAGCTTGTAGTTCGTCGGATTCTGGTGTAGTTCGCTTGCTCGGCAAAATTTCGCTACCAATTTGAGTCGCGACCGTTCCAATCAGCGCGGATTCGATATTCGCACTCTGCCAAAGTTGGTGCAAAAGTGTGGTGGTAGTCGTCTTTCCATTAGTGCCAGTAATGCCGATTGCAAAAATTGAATTTAACGGGAACCCATAGAACCAAGCAGTCAGGTTTCCGGCGATCAAGCGCGGATCACTTGTCACTAAAACCGGCACTTCGCTATTACTAATAATTGAGGCACCTTCGACGTCGGTCAAAATCGCTACTGCACCATTATTAATCGCTAGCTCTGCAAATTTTGCGCCATGGGTCTTTGTTCCAGCTAAGCCAAGAAAAAGATCGCCCGTAGTTACAGATTGCGCTTGGCTAACTATCCCAGTGACATTAACTTCGGTAGAACTTGAGTGAAGGTCGCAATATCGAGCAATTTCCGATAATTTCTTGCTCAATAACTCCTCGACTCGCACGATCATGGTTTTTGCGTAGCTTTCAAATCTTTTTCATTTAATGGATAGATTGTTTTCAAAGTTGGAGTTGGAGGAATTCTTTTCTCTTGTAAAACAAAACTCATAACTTTCTTAAATACTGGTCCGCCTAAATAACCGCCCCAATGAATTCCTTGTGGCGCTTGAATGGTCACACTTACAACATATTCAGGTTTATCAGCTGGCGCAAAACCAATAAACGAAGCGGTATAGCCGCGATAGCAAGAACAACTATCATCGATTCGCATGGCAGTTCCAGTTTTACCAGCAACTCTGTAACCAGGAATTGCGGCAGATGCTGCAGTGCCAGATGAAGATACAACGCTCTCCATCATCAATCGCATTTGCCGTGCAGTTTCAGCGCTAACAACTCGCTCCGCTGCCCGTTTAGCAGAAGGCGTGAAATTTCCAGAAGCATCGCTAGTTCCAGCAATTACAGTTGGCGAAACCCGCACGCCATCATTTGCGAGTGTGGCGAATACTGAAGTTGCTTGCATTGCGGTAAGTGAATAGCCCTGGCCAAAAGCAACTGTTGGAGCAGTAGTTCCAGACCAATCTTTCACTTTAGATAATAAGCCGCTGGATTCGCCAGGCAGTTGGGTTCCGGTCTTGGATCCAATTCCGAATTTTGTTAAGTAAGAAAATAGCGTGTCATTCGACATCATCTGACCAATTTGAATTGCGCCAGTGTTGCTTGAAACAGCTAGTGCGCCAGTTGCGGTGAGTCTTTGGGTTGCATGTTTTTCGTGGTCATGGAACACATGAGTTGAAACCTTCAGCGCGTAAGGAATGGTGAAAACAGAAAGCGGCGTTATTTTCTTCTCTTCCAGCGCGGCTGCGTAGGTTATAACTTTTCCGGTAGATCCTGGCTCGTAGACATCTTCTACTGCGGGATTTTTAAATTTGCTTGGGTCGGTATTTTTTGTATTAGCAGGGTCGTAAGTTGGATAAGTTGCTTGTGCTAAAACTTCGCCAGTTTTTGGATTCATCACAATCACAGTTCCCGATTTTGCATTAGAACTTTTTACAACTTCAGAAATGGCTTGCATTGCTACATATTGAATATCTTTATCAATTGTTAACTTTATGCTGTTGCCTTTTTTCTCTTCAACGGTAACTTGTTGCGTACCTGGAATAATGGCACCACCACCACTTTCATAAAGGTACTCACCGTTTGTGCCAGTCAACAGCGTATTTTGTGCATACTCCAAGCCAGCAGCCCCGACTCCAGCTTGATTGATAAAACCAATTATTGATGCTGCGAGATAGCCAGATGGGTATTCACGGGTATATAACCGCTCCGAGAAAAAACCAGCTAGTTGTTGTGAACTAGCGTCCTTATTATTTTTTAAAGATAGATTGTAATTTTTCACCACAGCAGTCAATCGATTCCAAACCACCGGTGAAACACTTTGCGCAATAACCACATACCTTCTAGTCCCAGTTAATTCTTGGGTTAGAGCTGCTGCATTCATTCCTAAGATCGGCGCAGCCAAGGCCGCCAATTTCGCGGGGCTAGAAATAATGCTTTGATCAACAATAACTCGATATGAGATAACGCTACGGGCGAGCTCACTACCGTTAGCGTCAGTAATAGCTCCTCTGGGAGCTGGCAAAACCTTCTTTTTAGTTAATTCATTTGTGACCTTTGCCGCGATTCCTTGTGCCCGTACCGCTTGCACATCAACCAACCGCACTGAAAAAGCTAGCAAAACTACTAACGAACTTGCGATTAAGAAGTGAATTCTGCGCTCCACTAAAGTATTTCTACTCATGGCTTTATCGCCAGTTCTGCTGGTTTGTTTGATACTCCTAAATTGAGAAATTGTGGCGATTGCGCAGGTCGCATTCTTAACGCGATCGCAGCAGCGGCCAATTCTTCAGGACTGGCAAGTCTTTCAACTTCTTTAATAATTGCTTCGCGATTTTCATTTATCGCAAGGGATTCAATCTTCAGTGATTGAATTTTTATCGCGTCTTGCGTTAATAATGTATTGATAGTTAACAGAGCTGCGAAGCCAATGCCAAAAATTCCCATAATGAAGCCAACAAATGCTTTGCTAGTTCCAGGAGCGCTATCAACGCTTAAGTCTGGAACAATTTTTAAAAGTGCTTTTGTCGATTGTTGCGTTAATTTTCGAGGTGAAAGATCTACTCTTGGATTTAAGTTTCGAAGCGCCATCATGCAGCAATCCGTTCGATAGCTCGCAGTTTGACAGATTGCGCTCTGGAGTTATTTTCAATTTCTATTTCGCTTGCAGATTCGCTGCCACGGAACACTAATTTAAATTTCGCAGCAAATTCAGCCATCTCAACTGGTAACCCACGTGGTGATTTAGACTCACTCGCATCTGCAAAAAACCGTTTTACAATCCGATCTTCAAGCGACTGAAATGACATTACAACCATGCGGCCGTCGACAGCGAGGCGGTCCAATCCTGCCGGAATCGCAGCTTCTAACACTTTCAATTCATTATTTACTTCGATTCGAAGTGCTTGGAATGTGCGCTTAGCTGGATTACCGCCAGTGCGCCTAGTGGCGGCCGGAATACTTGTCTTTACCAATTCTGCTAAATCGTTGGTGTTATTAAGCGTGCCATTATTACGAGCTTTAATAATGTTGTCGGCAATTTTCGAAGCAAATTTCTCTTCACCATAATTGCGTAAAACTCGAATTAATTCACCCTTGGAATAAGTATTGATAATTACTGCTGCTGAGAGTGGTTCTGATTGATCCATTCGCATATCTAGCGGAGCTGCTTGCGAATAAGAAAACCCTCGATCTGCCTGATCAAGTTGTAGTGAAGAGACTCCTAAATCAAAAAGAATCCCATCAACTTTCTTAAAACCTAACGTATCTAATACCGCTGGAATCTCATTATAAACCGCATGAATAATGGTTATTCTCTCTGAAAAATCTTGCAAATTTTCTTTTGCGATTTGGATAGCACTTTGATCACGGTCTAGACCAACAATTCTCACTTCTGGAAATTTTTCAAGTATTGCTTTTGAATGCCCACCAAGACCTAAAGTTGCATCAACTACAATTGGATTAGTATTTCTTTCGATAGCTGGAGTTAGTAAAGTGATGCAACGTTCTAGCATTACTGATTTATGTACTTGCATCCACTTCCCCTCCCCTAGATATTTCTCTGGTAAAACTTTTATATTTCCATTTTGCTATCTACTTTGGTCACTGCCGGCCGACGGATCTGGGGGTAAACGGCACCGGGGAAGTGGCGCCGTTTTCGAAAGGTCGGCAGTGGCCAAAATAGATAGTTCGTTAAGACTCAGAAGAGTCCTGGAAATACCTCCTCTGAAACTTCTGCGAAATTCTTTTCGCGATCTGCGAGATATGTTTTCCAAGATTTTGCATCCCAAATTTCAACGCGAGTATTTGCGCCGATTACCACGCAATCTTTTGCAAGACCTGCGTAGTCGCGTAAGCCAGACGGAATGGTTACGCGACCTTGTTTATCTGGAATTTCATCGTGGGCGCCGGCAAACATCACGCGCATGTAATCGCGCGAAGATTTTGCAGTTAGCGGTGTCTGTCGTAGTTGTTCGGTAATTGTGTGAAATTCAGTAGCTGGAAATACATAGAGACAACGTTCTTGACCTTTTGTAATGACTAATCCGCTAGCTAACTCATCGCGAAATTTTGCGGGCAGAATCAAACGACCTTTTTCATCTAACCGAGGTTCATGAGTGCCAAGAAACATGAGAACCTCCCCGTTTGATCTTGCGAAACCCCCGTTTCGCTTATCTCACCACTTTACTCCCTTTCCCCCCATTATCAACCACCAGCCCCCATTAATTACCCCGACCATCCCCACCGCTCCCCTAGGCGCTACTTAGGCGCTCACCAGGATTTAGGCATGAAAAAACCCGCCTACGCTACAAAAGGCGGGTCTTCTAAATTGAATTATTTAATCATTCGTAATTTCGGCGATCCCAACGCTCTTCTAAGCGAGCGCTCCAACCACTCTGATTCGCTTTTTTCCCTTTGGAATTAGCGCCAAATTGTGGTTTCGAAAAATTTGAGAGCGCAAATACGACCCCAGATAGCGCAACTATAAAACCAAGAATTCCCAACGGGATTGCCTGGGAAATTAGCCCGCCCAATAACGTTATTAGCCCTAGCCCCGTGATGGCCAGCCCAACCAGGATTCGAATTTTCTGTGGGGTACGACCGCGACCGGTAAGCGTTGAAACTAAACGTGGGTCATCAACCGATAGCGCTTCTTCCATTTCGGCAAGCAGCTTCTTTTCGTGGTCGGAAAGTGACATAACCACACAATAGTCCAGTAGCACGATATGTAAAAGCCGAATTAATCGTTTTCTTCCTCAGAAATTGATGTGGATTCGGTTTCGACCAATCGCGCCGGCTTAATTGAACCGCTGCCAAAGCGCGCAATTGCCTTATCGACCGCTGCTTCCGCCTCGGCCCAACCAACTTCACGTTCGCCAAGCAGGGGTTGGTGCGCAGCGCCTTCGCTCGCTACCAAATTCTCCAAACCAACTCCGACTAAACGTAACCTGGCGCCGCCAATTCCCAAGGCTTTGTAAAGTTGTTTTACAACCGCAAACGTTTCCTGGGTTCCACTTATCGGTAATGGAAAAGTTTTCGATCTTGAAATAGTTTTGAAATCAGCAAACCTAACTTTTATTGAAATAGTTTTAGCGCGTAAATTTCGAGCGCGCATTCTAGAAGTTGCTTTCTCGCAGAGCCGCAAATATTCGCGGAGAATTTCTTCTTCATTCTCTAAATCATAAGCAAATGTTTCAGCGGCACTGATACTTTTCTCAGGTTCGTCCGTTACAACATCACGATAATCTCTACCCCAAGCTAATTCAAAAAGTGATGACCCAGTTGCCTCGCCAAGCGCCCGAATTAAAGTTTGCCTAGGCGTATTTGCAATATCAGCAACGCTTCTTAAACCTAATCTAAGTAACTCTTCATTAGTTTTTGGGCCCACTCCCCAAATTTCTGATACTGGTAAAGGATGTAAAAATGAGAGTACGCGGTCATGTGCAATTTCCAACATGCCATTTGGTTTACAGCGGCTCGAAGCTAACTTTGCAATGAACTTTGAGGTTGCAATGCCAACTGAGCAAGTAATGCCTTCTTCTCTCTCAACATCACTACGAATTGCAACCGCAATCTCACGACCACTCCCAAATAATCTTTCTGAACCGCTAACATCAAGAAAAGCTTCATCAAGTGAGATTGGTTCAACTAAAGGGGTATATTTATTAAAAATCTCCATGATTCGGGTAGATATCTCGCCATACCTTTTATGATCAGGTGCGATAAAGATCGCGTGTGGCGCCATCCGTTGCGCTCTTCCAACTGGCATAGCGGCGCGGATACCGAATTTGCGCGCTGCATAATTTGCCGAAAGCACCACACTTCGAGCACCAGCGCCAACAACTAGCGGTTTACCTTTATATTGCGGGTTATCTAGTTCAGCTACCGATGCATAAAATGCATCCATATCAACATGCAGGATTGTTGGTAGCGCTTGGTTACTTTCCATTTCACCGCTCACAAACTGTGAGATTACGCCATTTTTCGAATTCCGCTGATAGTTCCCACGCCCCAGTTGCGCGGAGTGAAATCCCGCGAGCCCCAGTTCGGCGAATCACGCCTCGGATTAGGAATAGTGAGGAGCCATATAAAAGTTGGGCATACGAGCTCTGCATATCTTCAAAGAAAGTTATATCGCTACATCCATATCCATCATTAAGCGTTAAGAAAATAACGCGACGACCAGAACGAACTGGCGGGGTTTGTAGCGCTACTTTAATCCCAGCGACTAAGACGCTGGAATCAGAACGTTGGGATAAAAGTTCGCTAGATCTAACTGCACCAATTTCATTTAGAAAGTCTGCATAAAATTCAATTACATGATGCGACACATCCATCCCTAGGTGGTCTAGCTCGTAACTAACTTTTTCACGTGTGGTCATTTTCGGCAAACCAGTAGCTTCGAGTTCTGGTGTAAAACCTAGAGTTAGTTGGCCACCACCTAACCGAGTGGTAGATCGCGACCAGCGGTAGAGATCATTTATATGCAACAAGAGATCACGACGATTTAGACCTTTATGTAACGAATCAAACCCACCGATTAAAACTAAAGCTTCGCAGATTGGTTGGCTAGCTCCAGATCTTCTAACAAAATCAGCAAGATCTAAATATGGTTGGCCGATTTCTATCGAAGTAATTTCGCCATCACTAATTCCCGATATATCTTGAAGCGCAAGTCGAATGGATTGAGTGCTTCCAACTATCTCTACTTTATGATTTCGAGTTGAGCGATTTACATCGACCGCGCCAATTCCAATTCCAAGTTGCCTGACTTCATCCATCATTAATCGCTTTGGATACATGCCTGGGTCGTGGGTTAAAACTCCGGCCAAGAAAGCTGCGGGATAATGGGTTTTTAGCCAAGCAGATTGATAGGTCGGCAGCGCAAAAGCGGCAGCATGAGCTTTGCAAAACCCAAAGGATGCAAAAGCGCGGAGCACCTCCCAAATTTCAGTGACCACTGGAACTGAATAACCCCTTGAAATCGCGGCGGGATAAAACCAATCACAAATTTCTTGCTGGCCTTCTGGAGAGCTAAGTGCGCGCCGCTTCTCATCGGCTTCGGCGAATGAAATACCAGTTAGCGTAGAAATTATTCGAATAACTTGCTCGTGAAAAACCACCACACCCTCAGTCTCATGAAGAACTTCATACAAATCAGGGTGAAATATCTGAGGTGCTTTCCAACCGTGGCGCGCATTTAGGAATGGCTTGATCATGTCGCTCTTTACTGGCCCCGGACGGAAGAGTGAGATATCAATAATCAAATCGGTAAAAGTTTCCGGTGCGAACTTTCCAATTAGTTCACGCTGCCCCGGGCTTTCAATCTGGAATAGCCCTAGCGTCTTTGTCGATTGAATTAATTCAAATGTCTTTTGGTCATCTAACGGTATCGAATCTAAATCGACCGTTATCCCCTGACTCCGTTCAATTTCCTGAACTGCATACGAGAGCGAAGATTGCATCCGGACTCCAAGTACATCCAACTTCAATAAGCCAATTGCTGCTACATCATCTTTATCAAATTGGACCATTGGGTAACCACTGGCATTTATTTGAATTGGCGCTCGATCTAAAAAAGCGCCATCGGATAAGACAATTGCGCATGGATGCATCGAAAGATTTCGAGGTAGCCCATCAAGTCGTTCCGCTAATCCAATCGCCATTTTCAATAGCGGTGTATTTAAATTTAAATTCTTTAACTCTGGCAAATTATCTAAAGCTTGCGAAATATTTCTTGCTCGCACATGCGGGATTGATTTTGCAATTAAATCTATCTCCATTGGTGGTAAACCAAGGGCTGCACCAGTATCACGAATTGCATGGCGCGCTCTATAAGTATCAACCATCGCAACGGTGGCACACCTTGAACTGTTTCCGGGTTTGCGCCAATTTGGATCGCCATATTTTTTAAAGACTTGATTGTAGATTTCTAACCGACGAGCGGATTCGACATCGATATCAATATCTGGCAAAGCTCGTCGAAGTGGTGAACAGAATCGCTCCATCAACAAACCATGTGCAATTGGCTCCACGCCAGAAATTCCAAGTACATGACAAATTAATGAACCCGCACCACTTCCTCGCGCCGCAACTCTAATTCCACTCGCTCTAGCGGCATCAGTTATGTCAGCAACGGTTAGAAAGTATGACTCGTAGCCAAGAGTGCGAACGGTAGTTAACTCATCTTCAAGTCGCGCCTCCGCTTTTTTTAATAACGAAGATGTGCCATATCGCCAATTCAAGCCAGAAAGACATCGCTCTCGAAATTGTTTTGCCATATCTACTTCATCTTTTGCGCCGACAACATGATGCTCGGGTAAATGAATTGCACCTAGCCCAATATCTAGAGTTGGCGAAAGTATTGAACGCTCTGCCCAAGCCGCGGTTTCTCTAAGTAAATGGCGGGAATTACGTTCGCCAGCTGCCCTTGAAATTAAATCTGCGATAGCAATCATATCTTTCTCGCTTTTAAAAAAACCTTCACCATTTTTTCGCTCTACATTACTTTCATGAAGTGGTGTTAAATTACGGGAACAATCTAAAATATCGGCTAACGGTCCATCGCTTCGCTCCAACATCCGAGCGGCATTGCTTATAACCGCGGGTAGATCGTGGTCTCGAGCAAAACCTAACATTCGTCCAGCATGACTTGTGGAGTAAGGGCCATCACCAGCAACTAAGTGCGAAACACATTCGATAGCTTGATCTGCAAAAAGCTCTCTCCCAGCGCTAAAAAGTGCTAGCGCTTTTTTATGATTTCTTCGGATTAAAGCTTGCGAAATTGCAGAATCGATTCCATGTAAAGCAAGTACATCCTTGGCATAAATTGAAAACTTTTCCAACAAATCTAAAGTAAGTACTGGCTTATCTGAATCGAAAGTATTTATTGCGGTTACTAATCGAATTAGTGATGACCAACCACCGCCAGATGTTGCAATTAAAGTTATCCGTGATAGCGAGTTTTCAACTTTGTAATTCAAATCAACACCCAGAATTGGGCTAACGTTGTACTTTTGACAACTCTCTACAAATCTAATTGCGCCAGCTAAGCCATCGCGATCGGTAAGCGCTAATGAATTCATTTCAAATTGCGCAGCTCGCTCCACAATTGCATCCGGTAAGTGAGTGCCATATTTAAATGAATAGCCGCTAGCCACGTGAAGATGGGTAAACATAAATATTTAGTTACGGGCAGCGCGCGAGCTTGGTCGAATTCGCCAACGGAGCTCGCCAGTTTTTTCACTAACTTCATCACGTTCGATTTCAAAGGTAGCGAGCGCCCCAATCGGAGCTGCCTCTACTCGCCAGAGCGCACGCGAACCATCATCAGGCCGGTAATTTCCATCGCTAGCTCGGTTCCACCAACCGCCAGCTTCGCGCCAACTAGAGAGAACGGCATGAATTCGAAACCTTCGGCCACGATAGGTAAATTCGATCGGCTCCCCGTCGTATAGAACGATTTCTGGGCCGATTTCTGGATTGAGGGCGTTTTCGAACATTTGTTCGAACTCTAGCGAGCGCCTCTGACAGCGGCAAGTAGCTAAAACCTAAGCGCGACTCGGCTAGAAAGTAATTGAAATTTCAACCAAATCCTGCCATTCTTCGCGAGTACTCGGAGCTCACTTGAACTCCCCTACTACGTAAAGGAAATCAATGGATATCGTTCTCATTATTGGCCGGATTCTTTTCGCGCTTATCTTCGTTAATTCTGGCTTCATGCACTTCACAAAGAGCAGTGCCATGGTCGGCTACGCACAATATAAGAAAGTGCCTGCTGCAAAGATTGCCGTTCCACTAACTGGGCTAATGATCCTTGTTGGCGGACTATATGTTGCGCTCGGAATCTACGCAGACCTTGGTGCGCTTCTAATTGCTATCTTCTGTCTCGTTAGCGCATTCATGATGCATAACTTCTGGACAATAGATGATGCAACTGCAAAGCAGACTGAAACAATTTCATTCTTTAAAAATCTTGCACTAGCTGGCGCAGCGCTAATTATTTTCGTTCTAGTTGGATCAGGTGCTGATATCGGTGCTTCCATAACTGGAGCATTTTTCTCGCTATAAACCAAGCTTCTCAAAAACCCCTCATGCTCGTTGTGAGGGGTTTTTTATTAACCAAATGTTCAAGTTCAAATCAAGGGATTCCAACTAATCGATTGCTACCCTTCAAGTAATAGCACCACTCGAATTGGAGATTAAATGAAACCACAGAAGTTCGCCTCGGAATTTGTCGGAACTGCTCTATTAGCCGCAACCATCATAGGCACTGGATTTATGGCAAAGAACCTTGCGCCAGATTCACCATTAATGCAGCTATTTGTAAATGGCGCTGCTGCAGCTGCGATGCTCTCAGTAATCATTCGATTAGGTGCCGAAGCGAGTGGTTCGCACTTTAACCCTGCAGTAACCATTGGTTTTCTCATCCGAAGAGCAATCAAACCGCTCGATGCCCTTAATTACAT
>DKNC01000023.1 GCA_002470135.1 Actinobacteria bacterium UBA7398
AATCGATCTCAAATTTGATTACCGCAGTTAACGATTCAATTACTAAATCAAGCTCGGTAAAGCCGACCCCGCCTGAAGATGGCGAGCGAATCATCATTAGCCAAGCTCAAGGCGAAATTCTGCTTCTTATTTCTGAGGGGCTAACTAACGCTGCTATCGCTAAGAAGCGTGGCACCTCACTTCGAGCTACCGAAACCTTGATTCAGCGTACCTTTGCAATTTTGGGCTTGAAAAATGATGAGGATTTCAACCCGCGAGTATTAGCTGTTCGAATGTGGCAACAAGGAAAAGTAGTTATTAGGTGAAGGAGCTTTTAAATAATTTTAGAGTCGCGGTAACGGGGCGATGGGCGGTTTCCTTCCCAACTTCAGTTCTGACAATTGCGGTAGGTGTTGTATTTGCGATTGAGCGCGAATCGCTTTTGGTTCCAAATCAATTGAACTCAAGACTTTTGATTATTGCTTGCGGTGAACTAACCGCTGCGCTCTACTTATTTGTAATGCAGTCAATTTTTCTCGGATCTCGGAAAACTAAGCCACAAAAGATTGCTGCTTGTTTTTTCGTTTGGTTTAGCACTGGAGTAATCCGCGGCATTTCTGCCGCATTTTACGCTCATTTTGCGCTCAAATTAGATTTTGAATTTCTGACTCGGATTTCAAATGCGACTTTATTTACTGGTTTTACTTTGACTGCACTTGCTTTCTATGCGGGAACAATCGAGAAAAACCAGATTGAGAATAAAGCTCTCCGCTCTCTTACAAACTTTCTTGAGCATGATGAAGTAGAACTTACGGAAATTGAAATTACTGAGCGGAGTAAGGCACTTGAAGAGTTGAAAAAATCAATCTTGCCGAAAGCACAAAAAATTCAGGAATTAGCTAAGGACTTAGAAAAGCAAGATTTTATCGTGAGTCAGGAAACTCTTCAAATATTGCAGAGTCAATCCGAGCAACTTGCTTTAAGTATTGAAGATGAACGTAAATCTCTAATCCGCAGACAGTTTGAACGTGATGAAACACATCAGTATGCAGGAATACGCGTTACTTTCTTTACTGGGCTATTTCCAAAGACAATTTCAGTGCGAATTACCATGTTAGTTTTCGTTTTTGGAGCGCTGGCCGCGCAGTTACCTAGAAATGGGTTAGCTGGTGGAAAATTTGCCCTAATTGATGGCCTGGTCATTATGACAATGCTCCTTATATTTTCCAGAATCTCTAGAAGGTTGAGTGGAACTCCGCTATTTCTCATCTATCCGATTGCTTATGGTGCCGTCTTTACTTGGCAGTTTTTGCTGCTGAAATATCAAAAAGAACTTGGATTGAATTTGGTGAATCCTAATCAACCGATAGCCGGGGCTCTAAAAACTTTACTCAATGTGTATATACCTTCAGTTATTGCCAGCTTAATTACGGATTCGAGCAGAGAGCGCGAAGCCCTTACTGCCGCAAGCGAAAACATTAGAACTAGAGTAAAAACTCTTTCTAAAACTACGGATCAATTGAAAAATAAGGTGGTAGCTACTCGATTTGGAGTGATTCAAGGGAAGATTTCCGGAGTAATTATGGGCCTTCAAATCATGCAGGATTCCGAAGAGTCAAAAAAAGAATTGATGGGTTCCAATAAATTTCTATTGCAAACTATAAAATTGCTCGATGAAGCTATTAATGAAATTAGTAATCTAGGAAGGCAACTAGATGAAGCCTAAAACCATGAGCAGACGATCAAAATTAGTTGATGGAATTGATGGGAATGTACTCTCAATTACNNGTTGCGGTAATCCTTATTGCGCCTAAGTCCAGTACATTTGCTGAAATTATGAAATGGATTGTGATTGCCATTTTCTCACATTTCTGCATGGCACCATTTGTGATCTATATGAAGAATAAGCCAGATAAGAAATTGCAAATCGCATTGGTATTTTGCATGGGAGCAGTTCGTGGTGGAGTGATTGGGTTGAGCGCACCACTTTTTGGCTTAGTCGATTCGGTTCCAATTCCAGTTAGAATGGCGAATTCTGCAATTGCGGTATTTTATTGGATGCAGATCGGAGCAATTTTCTTTGACGTTCGTGACTCTTATCGTAAATCATTGAAAGTGCTACTAAGAAAAGCGATATTTGAACCAAATAGCGGTATTGAAGGTTCTGCAAGTAGCAGCAGCTTTTCTAACCCTAGAGAGAAAATTAAGGTCCTGATTGCAGATTTGAAAGTAGAAATATCCTCCAAGAATGGTTCCAATATCGAACCAACTTTTCAGGAGCAAATTGAGGCTATTGATGAATTAATTGATAACCACATAAAGCCGCAGAGTGCTAAAAAATGGGCCGATAGTGAACTCATTTGGCCGAAAGTTTCCTTTAAATCGGTGTTGGTGCAGAGCCTTTCAACTTCGCGGATTCCTTTGCTAGGCGTGATTGTTTTGACATTACCATTTTCAATCTTTGGAAACGTAGTTGGATATGGATTTCTTTATGGATTAACTTCGGTAGCACTATCTACTATCTGTCCAATTTTAGCTTATGTATTAATCAATCTGCTACCGGAAAATAGATTTAGTCAGTTTAGGAAAAATATCAGCTTTCTATTTCTCTGGATCGCCATATCAACTCCAACCAGCTATTTTTATTTAAAAAGATTTACGGTAGAGAGAGATGCCACTCCGAGTCAAACCCTTCAAGTTGAAATTACTGCAACTCTGCTCTTCTTACTCTTCTTGATTTCAGCCACAATGTTGCTTTCCTTCAAAGAATTACAGGGTAGATCGTTAGAACTTTTCAAAAATATGATTCCGAAGAATGAGTTGGATTCATTTATTACTAAAGGGTTAGAGGCAAAGTCTCAAGCTGAGTTAGCCCAGTATTTACATGCGGAGGTGCAATCGCAATTGCACGCTTGTAAATTGTTGCTGCTTCGGGCTGCTGAATCAGATTTTAAATTGTTCTCACCAAGCGTGACTCAGATGGTGATGAAACGGTTAGAATTACTTGATCTTCCATATACGAAATCGCCGCCCAGAGTTCCAGCAATTCGAATTGCTGAGATTGTTAGAGCTTGGACTGGTTTAGCGACGATAAAATTGGACTTACCGACAGAACTCAGCGTAGTTTCACCAAATGCTGACGTAATTTCACAACTAATCGAAGAAGTAATTGTTAACTCGATTCGCCATGGAAAAGCTAAGTTTATTAACATTTCCGCAAAGATTGTGGCGAATGTTTGCGAGGTAACGATTACTAATGATGGCCTTCTAAAAGCAGGCGGAGCTAAAGGCTTGGGTTCTACACTTTTTGATACTTTTGCAGACTCTTGGACAATTGAAGAGATCTTAGATGGGACCAAAATCTGGTTCGCAATCCCCTTCAAAGAATCTAGTATCGGCTAATGGCAACGAATAAGCCCTGGCGAGAGCGGCTTAAATCAACGTTAAACGCCTATCAAATCTCCATTATTGCCTTGATGTTGATTCCAGATTCGATTGCGATTTCCCTCGCAGCGCTAGTCGCATACGCGAATCGATTCCCAGAAGCGGTATCCGGAGAAATAGCCACGCCAGCGATCAATCAATTTGAGTATAAGAATATTTTGGTTGGCATTGTAATCGCTTGGATTGCTGTTTTAATTTTTTCTGGAACTTACAAATTTAGCCATGCGACGCTGGTAGTTTTTAACTTGCGATTACTTCTTAAACGTTCTTTTGCATTTTTCTTCTTTCTTGGATTCTTATCGTTTATATTGAAGGCGTCATTTTCCCGTGGAGTTTTCTTATTGATGTTGGGTAGCGGGTTGGTTCTTCTATTTATTACTCGAATTGTGGTTGCAACTCTCGTTCTTCGACCGCTAATCATGCAGAAGAAGATTCATACAAAGATGATGATTATCGGCAGGGATAAGAAAGATATTGAAGATCACTCAGATTGGATTATCACCAATCGCCGACTTGGTTTTGCGGTGGTATCTCGGTTGGTTTGCCCTGAGATTACTTTGGATTGGATCGAAGAGTTTGATAAATTGCTTCGTCACAAGAAGATCACCGAAGTCTTGCTATTGCCCGGTATGGAGGCAGATAAGAACTTCTCTAAATTTATTCACTACTGCGAAGATTTCAATATCCATGTGAACTGGATTCCGTTGGACTCGGGTAATTTGGGTTATTGGTTAATTCCCTCCCCGCAAGAAGGCATTCCATTTCTTACCTTTGAGAAATCAGAAATCTCGATAACTATGCGAGTAGTCAAACGGATATTTGATTTAGTCTTTTCGATTATTTTGATGGCTGTCCTGAGCCCGATATTTATTGGTGTTTGGCTGGCTGTATTGATTACAAGTGGTCGACCAATCTTTTACTCAAGCTTACGGGTGGGGATAAAGGGCAAAACTTTTAAGTTTTATAAGTTCAGAACTATGGTTAAAGATGCCGATAAATTGCTCGCGCAAGTCACAAATATCCATGGCGACAAACACGTGCTCTTTAAAAATCCAGAAGATCCAAGAATTACCCCGATCGGCAAATTCCTCCGTAAATACTCATTAGATGAGTTGCCGCAATTTTGGAACGTGATCACAAATACTATGTCGGTAGTCGGGCCACGCCCAGCGTTACCAAGTGAAGTAAATGTATATAGCTCGGTATATGAGCGTCGCTTAATTGCAAAACCAGGAATTACGGGGCCTTGGCAGATTAGCGGTAGGTCAGATTTGGATCTCCGCACCAGCGTCGCACTTGATTTGAATTATCTGATTAATTGGAGCTTTACTCGAGATATCTGGATTATCTTGGCAACTGTTGGAACGGTAGTGCGAGGCAAAGGCGCCTACTAATTAAGCGCGAGACTTAGCGTCTTTCATTAACTCTTCTTTAAAGCGTTTTCCTTTTACATGCTCGAAAGCATCATCTCGGTTAATCCGAGCTAAATCTTCAGCGCGTGGCGCATAGCGAGACTCGGCAAGTTCTTTAGCTCCATATGGACGATAGTTATTTCCGTAATAACGTGGGTAGCCGTAGCGATAGCCATATTCATACTCAAGATGAGATTCGGGGATCATATTTATGATTACGCCGAGGATTGTGGAACCAACGGCTTGGATCGCATCGCGACTACCAGTGAATTGTGGTTTCTTAGTAACACCAGCACGAATCATCAAAATTGCGCCATCGGCTTTTGCGGTAACGACGGCGGCATCGATAACTGGAAGTAGCGGTGGGCAATCGATGATTACATAATCATAAGTTTTACGTAGTAACGCGATTAATTGATCAAAGGTTGTAGATCCTAAGAGCTCGGAAGGGTTTGGTGGCACTTTCCCAGAAGCGAGAATATCTAATCCGGATTTCTCTTCTTGACGGAGTAACTTCTTAAGAGTGATTTTATTGATCTTCTTTTGGCCGCTAAGAAGTTCGCTTAAACCCGGCACATTTGATGCAACATCCAGGTAGATAGGCACTTTAGGACGACGAAGATCTGCTTCTACCAAGATAGTTTTTGCGCCGGCTTGGGTAAGTGAGAGCGCTAAGTTAATTGCGCCGGTGGTCTTTCCTTCACCGGGAAGTGCTGAGGTAATGACAATTACTTGTGGATGATCATCCGGGCGTAAGAATTGTAAGTTGGTACGCAAAGTTCGATAAGCCTCAGTACGTGCTGAGTAGCGGCCTATTTGAGTGAGTAGCGGTTTCTCGTCTGCATCTTTATCGAAACCGATTGCTGCAAGAAGTGGTGTGCCACCGAGATCATCTTCGTTTTTAATGGTGTTATCGAGAATTTGGCGAAGGCTGGCAAGTCCAATACCTAAACCAAGTCCNNACCGTTGAAACTTTTACTGGGGAATCGATGCCTTGGCCGTGTAGTTCAAGGTTTCCAACAGTTGCGCCAAATTGTTCAGCAACTGCGTTAGCAATTGCCGCAGCGCGGTTTGGATTGCTATCAGTGACGGTAAGTGCAATCAAAACGGTATCGAGCGGCGCTGATGCGGTAATTTGCTCAGCAAGTGCAGCAGGAGTGATATCTAATTGCAACTTTTCAATTACTGGATTTAAAGTTAGTGGTGAGTTAATAATTTGCGCATATGACTTAACCCGTTGTTGCGAGAAACTAGATCCAGTTGCAAGTGCGGAGATATCTAACGCAGATGCTGGAGTCGAAACAAAAAGTTCTGCTTGTGATTGATACATCGGCGTGGTTGTGAAAGTAATAACAACAGCAGCAAATAAACCAAGAATGACTGAGCAAGTAATCAATATTCGATTTTGAACTACTAGCCGCCAATATTGAATGAGCTCCATTGTCGTTACCTCCTCACCTAAATATGAGTGGGTGACCCTGATGGGTTAACCCCTGATATGTGAATAAGGGTAACTTTTTACGTGTAAACCAGTTTTTTCAGAGCGCGTTTTTGGAGTAAAGCCCGAATGCCTATATGAACATAAAGTTAACTAGCGAGTTTTTCGTTGTAAAAACCGAACAAGAATCAGGCCAATTCCTACGCTCAGCGCATTCGAGAGGAAATCCCGAAAATCGCTGACCCGCCCCGGAATTGCAATTTGGGCTAGCTCAATTACCGTTGAAATTAAACAACCCAGTAGAAAAATCTTTACTAATTCTAATTTTGGAAAAACTACATGCGTAATAATGGCGAAAGGCGTAAGCATAAAGAAATTTGCAATCGCAACCGCGCGATCGTTGGCATAGAGAATCTTATAGAAAAGGTTTGCGTGGGTTTGTAAATACTCTGTAATTGAAGTGGTGGAATTGCTTTCGAGTACTGGTCTTGGAAAGAATACAAAGAGGAATAGCGTAATTAAATAGAGACCAAGTAGTGAAGCTGAAATTAAGAATCGGCGAGAGTATCGGCTATCGGAATTCACAGAGTAACCTTACGCTATGAAAATCGTAACGGTCTGCGCTATGAATCAAGCGCGCTCCCCGTTTGCGCATGCGGTGCTACAACGCAATTTTCCGGAATATGAGATCTCTTCTTGTGGTGTGCGAGCTATTTTAAATACTGCCATCTCGCAAGATGTCGTTGCAGTGGCTAAAGAGTGGGCCGTTCCGATTTTAAAGAAAACTTCAACAAGTGTGGATTTTGATCAAGA
>DKNC01000061.1:0-1416 GCA_002470135.1 Actinobacteria bacterium UBA7398
GCTGATTCTTTATTTTGAAGTTGGCTCTTCTCGTTCTGACATGAAACTACAATCCCAGTTGGTTCATGAGTTAAGCGCACTGCCGAGTCGGTGGTGTTAACGCTCTGTCCGCCCGGGCCAGAAGAGCGATAAACATCAACGCGAATATCATTTAAATTTAATTGAACATCGATCTCTTCAGCCTCCGGAAGTACTAAAACTCCCGCAGCAGAAGTATGAATCCGGCCTTGCGATTCAGTCTCTGGCACCCGCTGTACTCGATGCACGCCACCTTCAAATTTTAATTTTGCATATGGAGTTTTACCAGGCTCAGCTGTACCTCGAGATTTAATTGCTACTGAAATATCTTTATAGCCGCCTAGATCACTTTCAGTTACATCAATGATTTCGGTTTTCCAACCTTGTTTTTCGGCGTAACGCATATACATTCTCATTAAGTCGCCCGCAAATAGCGCAGATTCATCGCCACCTGCGCCAGCTTTGATTTCCATGATCACATCACGATCATCATTTGGATCACGCGGCAGTAATAACTCTTCCAGCTTCGATGCAGTTTCATCACATGTTAATTGCAGTGCGGGGATTTCTTTNNGCAAAATCTGGATCAACATCGACTAACTCTTTAGCAGCAGCTAAATCATCCTCAGCGCTTTTCCAGGCACGGTAGCCCGCAATTACTGGACCGAGTTGGGCATAACGTTTTCCAAGTTGGCGCGCTTTACCTTGGTCCGAGTGAATAGAAGGATCAGCCATTGCAGCTTCCAAAGTTTCATATTCTTTTAAGATTTCGGGCATGGATGCAAAGCGCACTGGTTCTTTATCTTTACTCATCGCTGCCTCTCAATCTTTATCCAAATATCACGAAAACTTAATTAAAAAATAAAAAGGCCGCGCCACCCCAAATTGGGTAGCAACGGCCTTTTTAAGAAAGCTACTTTTTATCTTGCTTTGGACCTTTGTTGAAACGCTCTTCGAATTTAGCAACGCGTCCACCAGTATCAAGAATTCTCTGCTTACCGGTATAGAACGGATGGCAGACCGAACAAACTTCAACGAATACCGAACCGCTAGCAACGGTAGAGCGTGTAGTAAAGGTCTCGCCGCAACCGCAACTTACTTTGGTCTCTTCATATTTTGGGTGGATCTCGGGTTTCATCTCTAGCCTCTTGCTTTCGGTTGTAGTGGCTGGGTCATAAACCGCACTTCGCGCTTTATGTGAACCAGTCCGATCGATCAGGTTTGAAACAGGTTGCTACTTTACTAGACCTCGGAAGTTGGTCCAACCGTGGTCTTTTGAATCTGCATCAAGAATTCCACGTTCGATTTGGTGCCCTTCATCTTCTCGAGGAGAAGTTCCAGCGCCTGTTGTGAATCAAGGGCGTGTAGCACGCGGCGCAGCTTCCATACAATATTGAG
>DKNC01000061.1:1425-6739 GCA_002470135.1 Actinobacteria bacterium UBA7398
GGAAAATTCGCTTATCTGCAAAGCGGCGATCTAATTTAAGTTCCATGTTTCCAGTGCCTTTGAACTCTTCGAAAATAACTTCATCCATTTTCGAACCAGTTTCAACAAGCGCTGTTGCAAGAATAGTCAGCGATCCGCCATCTTCAATGTTACGAGCCGCACCAAAGAATTTCTTAGGAGGATATAACGCAGCTGAATCAACACCGCCAGAAAGAATTCGGCCAGATGCTGGGGCAGCGATGTTATATGCACGACCTAAACGAGTAATCGAATCGAGCAACACAACTACATCGTGGCCAAGTTCGACTAACCGCTTCGCACGTTCAATTGCAAGCTCTGCGACAGTAGTGTGATCATCGGCGGGACGATCGAATGTTGAGGCAATAACTTCACCTTTGACCGAACGTTGCATATCAGTTACTTCTTCAGGACGTTCATCAACTAGCACAACCATCAAATGACATTCTGGATTATTGGTTGTGATTGCATTCGCAATTGCTTGTAAGACCATTGTCTTACCAGCTTTAGGTGGCGAAACAATTAAGCCTCGTTGGCCTTTACCAATTGGACAGATTAAATCGATTACGCGCGTAGTTAGCACGCCAGGTTCAGTTTCAAGGCGTAACCGCTCTTGTGGGTATAACGGCACTAATTTAGAGAACTCCACACGATTTTTTGCGCTCTCTGGATCGTTGCCATTTACTGTTTCAATTTTTACTAACGCATTAAATTTCTCACGGCGTTCGCCTTCTTGTGGTTGGCGAACCGATCCTGTGATCACATCGCCTTTACGCAATCCATAACGTCGAACTTGCTGCAACGAAACATAAACGTCGTTTGGGCCAGGTAAATATCCTCCAGTACGCAAGAATGCATAACTTTCTAAAATATCTAACAACCCGCCAACTGGAAGTAGTACATCATCATCGGTGAGCACAATTTCGCGCTCGCTGCGGCTACCGCGGCCCCGATCACGATCATGGCGGTCTCGGCCGCGACCTCGGTCGCGATTTCGATTTTGCCAATCACGCGCGCCATCACGTGAACCTGCAGAACGGTTAGTCGCAAAAGTACGTTCGTTTACATCGCCAGTTCGGTCATTTGGATTTTGATCATTTGAAGTATCTTCATCGGAGTTCATAGAGTTTTCATCCTGCCCATCCAAATCATCATCTTGATCATCTTGATTATCTGATTCATTATTATTTTGTTGTTGCTTATTTGAATTTCCTTTTTTCTTTTCGCGGTTTGCATTCCGACTGGCTCGGCGAGCTTCCCGCTCTGCCTTAGCTGCATCGCGGTTTGCGGCTTGTAGATCGCCAATCGCTTGTACAAGTTCAGTTTTTGCCATTTTCGCAGCGCCATCGATTCCGAGGTTACCGGCAACTTTCTTTAACTCTGGAAGTAACATCGCGGCTAATTCGCCGGACTCTCTGCGAGTTCGTGTGCTTGTTGTTTCTGCCATTCTCATTTCATTTCTATTTGTAACCCGCTGATAGCCAGCAAGGAAATGTGGATTTCTTAGAAGTTTTAGATTCTGTGGCCTATTACGAGGTTACTAACCCTCGGTCACTAGATGGGTAAAGGTTAGCACGGGGCCCCTTCTTTCTAAAAATCCAAAATTATGCGGTTTATGCGCTCGCTAACTCAGCCCCAGTGGCCGATATTTCTAAATCATGCGGGGTAAATCCAGAGCCCGCAACTCGCACAATCTCATCGCGCTCTACCTTATTGCCAGTGTGCAGGATCAACAACGACGGGCCGGCGCCAGAAATTGTTGCAGCAACGCCAGCTGCGCGAAGTTTCGTAACTAGGTCAACTGACTTAGGCATTGCTTCCCTACGAAAACTTTGGTGAATATGATCTTCGGTTGCTTGAAATAACAAATCTGGGCGAACTGTTAACGCATGTACCAATAATGCAGCCCGTCCGGCATTAATTGTGGCATCTCTGTGGCTAACTATTTCAGGTAATAACTTTCGAGCTTTTGCCGTTGCAAGATGCGCACTTGGTACCAATACCAAAGCCTTGATTGCAATATTTACATCTAGTTTTATAGCGCAGCCAGTTGGGACCGAAACGCGATCTTCCATCCAGGCAACAGTTGCGCCGCCTAAAAGGGCAGCCGCCACATTATCTGGATGTCCTTCTAACTCTGTTGCAATTGCAATCAAATCTTCATCGCTCATTAATTGTTGTCCCGATAAAACTAAACCTCGCGCTAACGAAAGGCCGCCAACAATTGCACCTGCCGAAGAACCAAGCCCACGGCCATGCGGGATTTCATTTAGCGCGCGCAACGCAATGCCGCGCGGCTTACCGCCCATAAATTCAAATCCACGCATCATCGCTTTAATTACTAAATTCTTAGCATCGCGAGGTACCTCTCCGGCACCTTCACCGGTCACATCAATATCAAAAATTTCTTCATCGAGAATTTGGGCAACGTATTGATCGCGTATATCAAGGGCTAACCCAAGTGAATCAAAACCTGGGCCTAGATTTGCAGACGAAGCTGGCACGCTTACTTGTACTGGGGTTGCTTTATAAGTTAACGGATCTCTAAATCCTCTGCGCGACATAGCTACGCCAACCCAATCTCTTGGGCGGCCCGATCAACATCAACTGGCACCACAATCGGCGCATCAGCGCCATCGAGTATCCATTGAACTTCTTTCAAGCCGTTACCAGTCACGGTAATTACGATCTTCTTTCCCGTTGGCAATTTTCCTTCACGCTGCTTCTTAATTAAGCCGGCAATACCAGCCGCCGATGAAGGTTCTACGAAAATTCCTTCTTTGCTTGCAACTAAACGGTATGCACTCAATATTTCGGCATCGGTTACAGAATCGATTAAACCACCAGATCCATCACGGGCCGCGATTGCTTCTTTCCAAGATGCTGGGTTGCCAATTCTAATTGCAGTTGCGATTGTCTCTGGCTTTGTAACCACCTCATTTAGCACAATTGGCGCTGCTCCGGCCGCTTGGAATCCCCACATCTGCGGTAATTGTTTGGCAATGCCGTCATTGAAATATTCTTGATAGCCCTTCCAATATGCGGTGATATTTCCAGCATTACCAACTGGGAGAACATGCATATCTGGCGCAAACCCAAGTGCATCAACAATTTCAAATGATGCAGTTTTCTGGCCTTCAATTCTAAATGGATTTACTGAGTTGACTAACGAAACTGGATATTTATCAGAAAGTTTTCGTGCCAGCATTAAACAATCATCGAAGTTGCCATCTACTTGTAATAATTTAGCGCCGTGTGCAATTGCTTGGGCAAGCTTTCCTACCGCAATTTTTCCTTGTGGTACTAGAACGACTGGTTTCATTCCTGCTTTTGTTGCGTAAGCCGCGGCCGATGCGCTGGTGTTGCCAGTTGAAGCGCAGATAACTGCTTTCGCGCCAGCTTCCGCTGCTTTTGAAATCGCCATGGTCATACCGCGGTCTTTGAAAGATCCAGTTGGGTTTGCGCCTTCGTACTTTAGCCAGACATCATTGTTTAACATTTTAGAAATTGTTTCTGCGAAAACTAACGGAGTTCCACCTTCACACAAAGAAGTTATTGGGGTTGCGCTCGTGACCGGCAATCGATCACGATATTCCGCGATTACACCACGCCATTGGTGTGCGCTCATGATGTTGCGCCTTCAACTCTAATTACGCTTTCAACGCTCTTAACCACATCATGTCCAGCTAATTCTTTTACCGTCGCAGATAAGGCGGCATCGCTTGCGCCATGGGTCATTACAATTAATTCAGCATCTTCACCGCGGCCAGATTGCCGAACCGTTTGGATAGAAACGTTATGCGAAGCGAAAATTTGTGCCACAGTTGCAAGTACGCCAGGACGATCTGCCACATTCAATCGAATTAAATAGCGAGTTTTTACGCTGCTAATAGCAGCGATTTCCAAATCTGCATATGCACTTTCGCCCGCCCCTAGCGAACCCCCAGATTTATGGCGCGCTACTGCGATTAAATCGCCAAGAATTGCGGATGCGGTTGGTTCGCCACCTGCGCCGCGACCGTAAAACATTAATTCACCAGCAGATTCGGCTTCCACGAATACTGCATTAAAAGCATTCCGTACGGATGCAAGCGGATGTGCGCGCGGAATTAGAGTTGGGTGAACTCGAACTGAAATTTTATTATCGGAAGTCAACTCTGCAATTGCTAATAACTTAATTACATGGTCGATTGCTTTTGCAACACTGATATCAGTGGCTGTGATCCCGGAGATTCCTTCGCAGAAAACATCATCAACGCTGACTCGGGAATGAAATGCCAGGCCGGCCAGAATCGCGGCTTTCGCAGCAGCATCATGGCCTTCGATATCAGCAGTTGGATCTGCTTCGGCATATCCAAGTGCTTGTGCTTCTTTTAGTACATCGGCGAATGCCGAGCCGTTTTCATCCATTTTTGTAAGAATGTAATTTGTGGTTCCATTTACAATTCCCATTATTCGAGTTACATGATCGCCGACAATTGAATCCCGCAACGGTCGTAATATTGGAATGGCACCACCGACCGATGCTTCATAATAAAGATCGACGCCATTAGCGCTAGCTGCGTCATAAAGTTCGGCACCATGTTTAGCTAATAGCGCTTTATTTGCAGTAATTACAGATTTTCCATTCTTCATTGCAGTAAGCAATAATTTACGAGCGGGCTCAATTCCACCCATAACTTCAATGATGATTTCGATAGCAGCATCGTTAACTATGGAATCTGCATCGCTAGTTAATAATTTTTTAGCAATTCCAGGACGAGCCTTTTCCATATCCTTTACTGCGATTTTAACAAGTTCCAATTCCGCGCCAGCGCGCGCTTTAAAATCTCCAGAATCAGAAGTTAATAGCCGTGCAACTTCGACTCCAACATTTCCGCAACCGAGCATGCCGATTTGTAGTGTTTTCATTACTTATCGCGCCTCTCGTTCTGGGTTACGCCTGGAATCGTTCGCGGACTTTCTTTAATATCTAAGGCTAGAAGGTCAGCTGCACTTTCACGACGAAGGATGGTGCGCGCCGTACCGTTGATAACCGAAATCACAGCGGGTCGCGCCATATGGTTGTAATTGCTCGCCNNGCCATGCTTCGACCATATGCGCCGGTCGCCGGAATTGCTAATAAGTCTCCGGGTTCGATATCGCTAGCCAACTTAACTTCACGAATCAAAATATCGCCGGTCTCACAATGTTTTCCAACGACACGAGAATTTCTAAGCGAAGCGTTGGAATTTCGATTAGCTAAATAAACGCTGTACTCCGCGCCATATAGAGCGGGACGAATGTTGTCACTCAT
>DKNC01000061.1:6787-14076 GCA_002470135.1 Actinobacteria bacterium UBA7398
GTGCCAACTTCGTAAATAGTTGTAGTGGTTGGTCCAACAATTGCCCGGCCAGGCTCGATTGAGATTTGTGGCACTTTCAAATTATTAGCGGCACACGATATTTTCACCACATTTGCTAAATGGGTCATAGTCTCGATTGGGTCGAGCGTAATTTCGTTTTCTAGATATGCAATTCCATAACCGCCGCCAAGATCTAACTCTGGTAATTCTTCTTTAAATTCATCTCGGTATTTTGCCAATAGCGAAATTAATCGATCTGCTGCAAGTTCAAAGCCTTCACTCTTAAAAATCTGGGAACCAATATGGCAATGAAACCCTTTTAGTTTTAAGTTCGTGGCGCTTTGAGCCGCAACAACTGCGTTCCAAGCTGCACCGCTCGCAATTGAAAATCCAAATTTCACATCTTCATGTGCAGTTGAAATTGCTTCGTGAGTATGTGCTTCAACTCCCGGCGTTAAGCGGAGCATTATGGATTGCACTTTATTCATAGCGCTAGCTAATTTAGATACTCGGGCTAACTCTTGTAGTGAATCAACCACAATAGTTGCGACCCCTACTTCAATAGCTTTAGCGATTTCTGCCGCGGATTTATTATTTCCATGTAGTTCAATTTTTGAAGTTGGGAATCCAGCAGCAAGGGCTACCTCAAGTTCACCACCGGTACATACATCAAGCCCAATACCAATTTCATTAATCCATTTTGCAATTTCAACTGAGATAAATGCTTTTGCTGCGTAATAGACAGTGCCAGCGTTTACACCAAAACCACTATTAAGTGCGCTTTGCCATGCTTTTGCGCGGGTGTAAAAATCCGCTTCGTCAATCACAAAAAGTGGGGTGCCAAATTCTTTGGCAAGCTCGGATACGGCGCAACCCGATATTTCCAACTTACCGTTAACAAATTTTGCGTTATTCGACCAGACGCTCATAACTACATCCGATCCGGCGCGCTTACGCCAAGTAGTTGGAGCCCATTAAAAAATACTTGCATAGTTGCGGCCGAAAGCGTTGCGCGCGCAAAGTGCAACTCGGACGGTTTCTCATCACCCATTGGCAATACTCGGCAATCAGTATAAAAACCGTGATACATCCCAGCTAAATCTTCTAAATACCGGGCGATCCGATGTGGTTCGCGAAGTTGCGCAGCGCCAGCAACAATTCTTGGAAACTCAGCTAAACCACCCAACAATTCGCGTTCCCGCTCATGTTCAAGCAACTCTGGTTTGTAAAATTCCAAACCATATTTAACTCCGAGATCGGTCGCGTTTCGCAAAACCGCAACGATTCGCGCATGCGCATACTGCACATAGAAAACTGGGTTTTCATTGGTTCGTTTTTTAAGTAAATCAACATCAAGCACCATTGGAGTTTCGACTGGATAGCGAATTAGCGTGTAGCGAGCCGCATCCACCCCGACTTTCTCCACCAATTCTTCCAAAGTAATAATGGTGCCAGCGCGCTTAGAAAGTTTTACTTCCTCGCCGCCTTCCATGATTTTTACAAGCTGACCAATCAAAATTTCAATGTTGTATTCCGGATTATCGCCAGCGCAAGCCGAAGTGGCTTTTAATCGACCTACATAGCCATGGTGATCTGCCCCGAGCATATAAATGCAGATATCAAAACCACGGTTTCGTTTATCGATGTAATACGCAGTATCAGATGCAAAATAAGTTAGTTCGCCATCTGATTTACGAAGAACTCGATCTTTATCATCGCCAAAATCTGTGGTGCGCAACCAAGTAGCACCTTCTTCATCAAAAATATGCCCTTGCTCTTTTAGCCGAGCCATCGCTTTTGTAAGCCCATCACCCGCATGAAGTGATCGTTCCGAAAACCAAACCTGGAAGTTAGTGCCAAATTTTGCTAATACATCTTTCTGTTCTTGTAGCTGTAATTTGTATCCTGCTTCACGAAATGCAACGAGTGATTCAGGTTCTGACAATTTCAAAAAATCTGGTTCTGCCAACACGATTTTCTTAGCTAAGTCATCAATGTATCCACCTTGATAACCAGCTTCAGGCTTTGCAATCCCTAGCGCGGATGCACGCAAAGATTCGCCAAATAAATCCATCTGTACGCCGCGATCATTTATATAAAATTCTCGAGAAACCTCAGCGCCAGCAGCTGATAAAACCCGCGCAAGTGCGTCACCAACAGCTGCCCATCGGGTATGACCAAGATGTAACGGGCCAGTGGGGTTTGCGCTAATAAACTCTAAATTTACTTTTACACCGGCAAGTTCATTTCCAATTCCAAATTTCAAATTATTTTCTAAAATGTTAATAACGATTGCGCCTTGAGTAGCTTTTGCCAAAGTAATGTTGATAAATCCTGGTCCAGCAATATCAACACGATCGATAATTTCTAGCGAGCGCAACCCAGTTGCAATTAGCTCGGCTATTTCGCGCGGTGGCTTGCCAGCGCTTTTTGCGAGCGCGAGCGCAATCGAAGTTGCATAATCACCATGTTCACGATTCTTTGGCCGTTCTAGCGGCACCGACTCCGGCGCATCAGCAATCAGCGCGCCAGCCTTGCGGGCATCATTTATTACCCGTTCGATGGCTTCTGAAAGTTGGTGATGAGTTGACACCTAGGCAAGGCTACCGTTTAGCGCGCTCACTTCGCTTCTACCTTTAACGCGGAAAGCGTTATCGGATTGGGCGATAACGCTTTTTCACCGTAATCTTCTCCTCTAGCCACTGCATTTGTACATGGTTTACGCGGGAGTGGTGAAATGGCAGACACGCAGGTCTTAGGAACCTGTGTCTTCGGACGTGAGGGTTCAAGTCCCTTCTCCCGCACCATATTTACATCTATTTAATTAACAAATTTCTGAAGTTAATTATTTTCCGTCCCAATTAGCCATCTCAGCTTCAAAGGGATCTAGACCCATTGGCCCCATTGCTAACGCATAAGAATGGTATTTCTTTAAATCAAAGTTTGTGCCAAGTCGTGCTTTGGCATCTTCGCGAGTTTTCATCCAAACCCGTTCGCCAACTTTGTATGAAATAGCTTGGCCCGGCCAACCTAAATAGCGATCAATTTCGCTAGTTGAATGAGCATCATCTAATAAGGCTTGATTGCTTAATAACGCTTTACCCGATTGCGCGTTCCAAACATTGCCATCGAAATCCTGATATCCAAGGTGCATTCCGATATCAACAACAATTCGAGCTGCACGTAGCGCTTGTGCAGATAGATAACCCATCTCAATTCCGGGTTCATCAAATGCGCCAAGTTCATTCATAAATCTTTCGGCGTATAACGCCCAACCTTCACCGTAACCACTGCACCATGCTTCGGTGCGTTGGAAGCGACTTAAGCGAGCTTGCTCAAGTGCAACCGTTGCGCATTGCAAATGGTGGCCGGGAACTGCTTCGTGATACCAAGTAGATGCTAAATGCCACCAATTAAATTCATCTTTACCTAGCGCAGGCAACCAAGTAGTTCCTGGTCGGGATAAATCTTCACTTGGTGATTGGTAATAAGGTGCCGATGCGCTGCCTTCTGGCGCAATTCGCGCATCACAGAATTTGATCCGATCGTCGATAGTAAAGTGAGTGCCGTCCATTTGTTTTACCGCAGCTTCGGTGAAATCTTTTAACTTTTTGATAATCGCATCTTTACCTTTAATTATGTACTTTGGATCGTGATCTAGGTAATCGGCAACTTCTCTAAGAGTCTTAGCGCCGGGCTTAATAAGTGGCGCAATTTCCCACATCCGCTTATTTATCTCAGCTAAATTAGCTACACCCCAATCATAGGTAGCTTTTAAATCCAATTTTGCGCCAGTAAAATAACGAGCCCACTTTGCATAACGGTCTGCACCAAAAGCATCATTTGGATTCGCAATTGGCAAATAGTCACGCTCTAAGTATTTAGCGGTCGCCGCAGCGGATGCTTCTGCGTTTTTGGCTGCTGCATGTACATCTGGGTATCTGCTCTCCGGGTCAACCGATTTTGCAAAATTCGAATATCCACCATTTGCGTATCCGTTGAGCTGTGCAATTACACCGCGAACTTGCCGTTGCGGCGTAGTCTTTCCTATTCCTTTTCCTTTTTCTTGCATTGCCATTTCAGAGATAGTTGAGATCCAAGATTTATGAGCGGCTTCGACAGCGTTAAGTCGGGCTGCGATGTTCTTGAAATCTGCATCGCTTTTATGTGCCATCATTTCGAAAATTTGGCGAATGTTTGATGGTGGTGATGTTAGAACATTCCAAAGGATGTGTGACTCTTGGGAATCGTGAAGCTCCAAACCAGATTCCAATCGCTCGATCATTACCGCTTTTGAAATCCGATCAATCTCATCGATTGGGGTTAACGCTTTTAACTTGACCAGAGTTGCACGAACTAAATCAGCGTTCTTCGCAGCGCCCGCAATCGAGAAGTCATCTAACAAGTGGTCTTGCCCGGGGATCCCAAGATAGGTGCTGCCCATCGGACTCAAAGCCGCAGATTGCGTTATATAGGTATCGGATAATTCAAAAATCGGAGAACGGTGATTTGTCATGCGCTATGTCTACCAGCCCGATTAGAAGTTCGAAAGCCGCTCAGTTCTGTCGCAGGCGGGGGGATTTGGGGGCTATTTTCAGGAGCGCTCACTTCATGGGAAGATTCCCACCCGCGCCACCGATTTGGAGCGGAGCGGAAGTTGATTTGAAAAGAGGCAACAGCATATGAGCGAGAAAAAATTTCTATCTTGGGTTGGGTTTAAAGATGAAGCGAAAATTTCAAACGGAACTAACCCGACAAACTCTGGTGCGCCTACAACTAACGCGATCGAACGAATTCGCGAATTAGAATCACAACTCAACGACCTTCGATCACGTCGGGATATCACTGCCCTTTCCAAAGAAGAATTTGAAATCCTTGCAACCGAAACCGCAATGTCAATTATTAAGACGGCGCAACAGCGCGAATCTAAAGCTGCCGCGACCGCTGAAAAAGTTCTCTCCGAAAGCCAACGGAGCGCACGTGGCGCGTTAGAAGCTGCTGAAGCAAAAGCAAAATCTACGCTCTCACAAGCAGAATCACGGGGGCGCAAATATATTGAAGCAGCAGAATCTGATGCTGCCGACTTACTATCTAACGCTGAATCCGAAGCTGAAGATTTGATTTCAAATAAAAAGCGTGAGGGTTCCACTATTACATCTACAGCAAAGCGCGATGCCGAGCGTTTGATTTTAGATGCCACTACCGAAGTAGCTGAATATCGCCAATGGCTAAGCGGTGTAATTTCAGAAGCAGAACGGTTATACCGAATCCAAACTCAATCTTTAGATTCCGCAGAAAGTGCAATCTCACAATCTCGAAACCGTTTAGAAAGCGCATTCACTCGCCTAGCTGAACTGCAAAAATCGGTGCAAGCTGCAATTAATCCGGATGGCACGCCTCAAGGTGATGCAAAAGTGCAGAGCCGAATCGCGATTGTTAAAAGTGAGGCAACTCAAGGTAGCAAACCAGCAATTAAGAAAGTGACGAAACGAGTAGCTGCAAATAAAACTCGTAAGAAAGTCGTCAAGAAAAAACGCTAACCAGTAATTCGAAATTCAGAAACTTTAAATGAGTAATATAAATTCTGAGTTTAAGACGCGCAATGCGGCTTTATATATCGCACCGATTGACGGTCTGCGTGCGATAGCGGTAATTGGAGTTCTGCTCTATCACTTGGGGATCTCTTGGATTCCGGGTGGTTTCTTAGGGGTTGATTTATTCTTCGTTATTTCTGGTTACGTTATTACTCGGCTAATTTTAGATTCGATTGATCGCTCTAGCGCGTTAGATCTACGAGCATTCTATTTCAACAGATTACGTCGTTTAGTTCCAGCGTTGGTATTTATGGTGACGCTAACTGCAATGTTTATCGGAGTTTGGGCACCAGAAACTGTCCGCAGATTTCTTAAAGATCTACCTTATGTTTTTTCGGGATCGATGAATTGGTCGTTAGTTTCGAGACAGCAAGATTACTTTGAAAGCATTGGTAGGCCACCGCTTTTGCAACATACCTGGTCGCTCGGCGTAGAAGCCCAATTTTATTTAATTTGGCCGTTGGTTCTCTTATTTATTTTGAAATATTTCGGTAAGAAAAACATTCCGATTGTTTCTTTAATTGCGGCTGGCGCATCTGGGGTTGCGCTATTTCTATATTCATTAAAAATTGATAGCGAATCGCAAGGCAGTGTTAGCCATGTTTATTTTGGAACAGACACCCATAGCCTTGGATTATTTTTAGGATCAGCTCTAGCAGTAAGTTGGATTCCACAAAATTTAAGCAAAGTAATTTCAAAACGCGCGCAAGATTTTGTTGATGGCGTTGGCGTCGTTGGATTTCTAGGCTTACTCACGACTTTTCTCTTTATAAATGAAACCGATCCGACTCTTTATAAATTAGCTTTTCCACTTGCTGGAATCTTTGGCTGCGCAACTCTGATGTCGGTAGTTCATCCGGCTTCACGGTTTGCGCCGATTTTAAGTTATAAACCATTCTTATGGATTGGTGAGCGCTCTTATGGAATATATCTTTGGCACTGGGTAATTTTTCAAGTAACTCGACCTTCTATCGATATTGCTGGTAAACCATGGGCGTTATACACGCTCCGAATTCTGATTGTTTTTGCACTCGCTGATATTTCACTTCGCTGGGTTGAGATACCGGTTCGACGCGGCAACTTTGAACTTTGGTTCCGCGGCATGAAATATCGCACACCAAATGTGCGCTTGCGCCAACGGCTTACCGTTCTGCTCACTACGATTTCGATTATTGCTGCTGCAACTGCAATCTCGGTAAATGCACTTTCCGTTGCAGATACTCGAGCCGTGCAAGAAGCAAAGCGCGCTCAAGAACTCTCAGAAATTAACCAAGCCCCTACTGCGCCAACCGCCGAGCCCGGATTATGGGTTACGGGAGATTCAGTAATTCTGGGTATAAGAAGTGCGTTAGAGAAATATCGTCACATTGAATTGATAAACGCACGAGTTGGTCGGCAACTTCCGGAGTTGATCCAGGTTGCCGGGAATGATCAAATTCATGCCCCAAATTCAACAGTTATTTTTGATGTTGGCAACAATAATCAAATAACAGAATCAACTTTTGTGCAGTTGATGGAAATCGTAAAGAACCAACCACAGATAATTGTGATAAATACTGCAGTACCTAGACCCTGGCGATCAATCAATAATGAAATCGTTCGCAACGTGATAACTAGGTATCCAAATACGACATTGATTGATTGGGAAGTTATCTCGCAAAACCATCCAGAATTTTTCGCATCTGATGGTGTGCA
>DKNC01000008.1:0-251 GCA_002470135.1 Actinobacteria bacterium UBA7398
GATGACGGAATATTTATGAATGAGAAAGGTGAGGTAGTAGAAACTGCGCTATCTAATCTTTTAATACTTACCTCAACTGGTTGGCTTACGCCAAGTTTAAGTTCAGGGTGTCTACCTGGGATAACAAGAGAGCTTTTAATTAAGTGGTTTGATGTTAAAGAGGAACTCATCACTTTTGATCAACTACTAACTGCTAAGGCGGTTTATGTGACCTCATCCCTTCGATTAATTCAGCGTGTGAGCAAGGTTGA
>DKNC01000008.1:279-28153 GCA_002470135.1 Actinobacteria bacterium UBA7398
GGAAAAGAGTTAATTACTGATTTTACTAACCGCTTATTGAGTAATATCAATCCATGAATTCAGTAATAAAGAGAGTTTTAGTTGGAATCGTTGGTGGTTTAGTTACCCTAATTGGAGTTGTGGCATTAGTTGCACCAGGTCCAGGTTGGTTGATTATTTTTACAGGTCTTGGCATTTTGGCAACTGAATTTGCTTGGGCAGCGCAGGCTTTGGCACACGCAAAAGGAATTGCTAGCCGAACTGCAAATGCTGCTCGAATTAAAAAAGAACACCAAATGATAATTCTTGCGGTTGGGACATTTATTTCACTTGTTTTACTAGTTATTTGGTATGAATACCTTCGCTAATAACCCATCTATACACCCCACTTTGCTAACCTAGCGGTATGTCAGATTCGATCAATATTTCAGTAGATGGTAAATCTACGCAGGTAGCAGCAGATCAGAGACCGACCCATCTTTTTGAGGGTAAGAGTGAGATTGTGGTCTGCAAAATAAATGGTGAGCTAAGGGATTTGTGGAGTGAGTTAAAAGATGGTGATGTTGTTGAATCTGTCGCAATTGATTCACCAGATGGATTAAATGTATTGCGCCACTCAACTGCGCACGTTCTAGCGCAAGCAGTGCAGGAGGTGTTTCCAGAAACAAAGCTTGGTATTGGCCCACCAATTAGAGATGGTTTTTATTATGACTTTGATCCAAAAAATCCATTCACGCCATCTGATTTAGAAAAATTAGAGAGTGCGATGCGAAAAATAATTAAGGCAGGTCAAAGATTTCGCCGCCGGGTAACAAATGAGAAGGATGCTTTAGTTGAGTTAAAGGCTGAGCCATATAAATGTGAGCTGATCGGTTTAAAGGCTGGCAGTACTGATGATGGATCAAGTGTGGAAGTTGGCGGAGCGGAGCTAACTATCTATGACAATCTAGGAAGAGATGGAAATCCGGTATGGAGTGATCTCTGTCGTGGCCCACACCTGCCATCGACTAAACACATTCCGGCATTTAAATTAATGAGAGCAGCTGGGGCATATTGGCGCGGCTCTGAGAAAAATCCAATGTTGCAGAGAATTTATGGAACTGCTTGGCCAACTCAAGAGGCACAGGATGCTTATTTACATTTACTTGATGAAGCAGAAAAACGTGATCATCGAAAATTAGGGGCCGAGTTAGATCTATTCTCATTTCCAGAGGAGATTGGTTCAGGATTGGCTGTTTTTCATCCAAAGGGTGGAATTATTCGGCGCGCAATGGAGGATTACTCAAGAAAGCGCCATGAAGAAGAGGATTATCAATTTGTTTACTCACCTCATTTAACAAAAGCAGCGTTATTTGAAACCTCAGGCCACTTGCAATGGTATTCAGAAGGAATGTATCCACCGATGGTGATGGATGAAGAGTTGCATGCAGATGGCACAATTAAAAAAGCAGGCCAAAAGTACTACATGAAACCAATGAACTGCCCCTTTCATAATTTGATCTACAAATCATCACCTAAGTCCTACCGAGATTTGCCACTTAGATTGTTTGAGTTTGGAACTGTTTATAGGTATGAGAAATCTGGAGTGGTGCACGGAATTACAAGAGCGCGCGGATTTACTCAAGATGATGCTCATATTTACTGCACAAAAGAGCAGATGGCAGATGAGTTAGATTCATTGCTTACATTCGTACTCAACTTATTACGTGATTACGGCTTGACTGATTTTTATTTGGAGTTATCAACTAAAAACCCAGAAAAATCTGTGGGTGAGGATAAGGATTGGGAGAGTGCTACTGAGGCACTAAGACAAGCAGCGCAAAAGCAAAAATTAGAGTTAGTACTAGATCCGGGTGGGGCTGCCTTCTACGGACCTAAAATTTCAGTACAGGCAAGGGATGCAATTGGTCGCACCTGGCAGATGTCTACAATTCAAGTTGATTTCCAATTACCACAAAGATTTGATCTAGGTTATGCAGCTTCTGATGGTTCAACCAAGCAACCGGTAATGATTCACCGTGCTTTGTTTGGCTCAATTGAAAGATTTTTTGGCGTTTTAACTGAGCATTATGCCGGCGCCTTCCCGCCATGGCTGGCACCAGTTCAGGTGAGAGCAATTCCAGTTGCCGACTCATTTGCGCCATACCTTTCCGATGTTGTTAAACAGTTCAAGCAAGCTGGCATAAGAGCTGATATTGACTCATCAGATGATCGCATGCAGAAAAAGGTGCGTAATGCGCAGTTAGAAAAGATTCCATTTATGATGATTGCAGGGGAGGAAGATGCTGCTGTGAATGCGGTTTCCTTTAGATATAGAAATGGTGAGCAGAAGAATCAAATTCCAATCAAAGAAGCAATTGCTGAAGTTTTAGCTGCTGTTAAAGATCGTAAACAAATTTAATGTCTGATCAATCTATCTCCGGCGGTGCAGGGATGCCAGATAGTTGGCAACGTTTGTGGGCACCACATCGAATGTCATACCTTGAGGGTGAAAATCGACCACTTGCTGGTAATGAAATTGTCTGTCCATTTTGCCGAATTCCATCACTAGATGATGAAGAGGCATTAATAGTTGCCAGAGGCAGTCAGGCTTATGTTGTTATGAATCTTTATCCTTACAACGCCGGACATTTACTCGTCTGCACATTTCGTCATGTAGCGGAACTGCCAGATTTAACTGAGTCTGAGCGAAATGAGGTTCAGGCACTTACCGCCCATGGAATGAAGGTGCTGAGAAAAGTTAGTAATGCAATTGGGTTTAACATTGGAATTAATCAAGGAGAGGTATCTGGAGCTGGTATTGCCGGCCACTTTCATCAACACATAGTTCCAAGGTGGGGTGGGGATGCCAACTTCATGCCAATTATTGGTAAAACAAAGGTATTACCTAAATTATTGCAGGAGAGTCGAGCTCAGTTAGCTGCGGGTTGGAATCAAATCTAAGAACTGTTTAATTTCGGCAATACCTAATCTATTTTTAACAATTAATGGAATCGCAGGAATGATTAAGCCTTGCACAAATTGTTCCCATCCACCCTCAGCTAGTGCGTTATGAAGCTCTTCTTTAAACTCTAGAACTAACTCTCGATGTTCAGCATCACTTGATATTTTGCTAACGGTTGAGTTTGAATAATCTGTGATCATCTGATCTTCAAGATTGATTAGCGCAGTGGGTTCTCCATTATCTGCATGTAATACTAAATATGGCGTGATTACTGGCTCCAGCATTTTTCCAACAATGGCACTCATATCTTCAAAATCAATATCACCATCTTCAAAATCAACTATCGCAACAATGGTTGGTATATAGAGTTCGCGGAATGTGCTCCACTGCGCAAGGATTTTTTGATCAATTCCATGTTTAGCACTTGCAACTACTACAACAACATCACAGGTAATTAGGGATGGATCATCAATTTTTGCAGCAGGCAGACCGAGCGCAGCACAAATTTGCTCGTTACCAGGTGTTATCCCGAGGATAAACCGTGCGTTAATTAGGCTGTCCATCATTGGTAAGCCTACGATGGGAATTATGTTGCAGCGCTCATTACGCGACCCTGTCGGCAAAATTATTGCGCCTTTGGTTAAGGGTCTAGTCAAAACTGGCATTAGTGCCAACACAATTTCTGCTATTGGTGGAGTTGGTTCGACGGTGAGTGCACTTTATTACTTTCCAAAAGGGCAGTTTTTTGCCGGAACAATTGCGGTAGCTATTTTTGTTTTGTTTGATTTGTTTGATGGCGCAGTTGCCCGCCAATCTAAGAAAGGTATAAGTAGGTGGGGAGCTCTATTGGATTCAACCTTAGATCGTCTAAGTGATGCAGCGATAATTTTGGGTGGAATGGTTTATTTTATTGATAGTTCAGATCCACTGCTTCCAGTTTTCTTAGTAGCCGCATCTGCTTCATTTATGGTTTCATATATAAAAGCAAGGGCTGAGTCATTGGGCATCAATTGTGATGGTGGAGTAGCTGAGCGAAGTGAGCGACTAATTATTGTTTTAATTGCCTATGGGCTTACTGGTCTATCGGTTAACTACGCAATGGCAGCTGGTATTTGGTTGGTTGCAATTTTGTCAATTATCACAACAGTACAACGATTGCTGATTGTTTATAAAGCGGTGAAGTAATGTTTTTGACATATCTATTAGCTTGGAAATTAATCGCAGCGCTTCCGGAAAAAATTGCCTACACTGTAGCCAATCAAATCTCAGATTTTATTTATTTTAGAAATGGCAAGGGTGTTAAACGTCTACGCAGTAATTATGGGCGAGTACTGCCAAATCTAAGTCAGAAAGAATTATCAAATTTAACAAAAGCTGGAATGCGATCTTATTTAAGGTATTGGTTCGACACTTTTCGTCTTAATAAATGGAGTAAGTCACGAATAATTAACACCACCGAGGTAGTCCGTGAGAATTTGCTTCGCGATCCAATCGCGGCAAAGCAGGGTTGTATTGTCGCCCTGCCACATGCGGGAAATTGGGATCACGCTGCTGCATATTTTTGCTCTACTGGGATTAATTTAACCGCGGTAGTCGAGAAGTTAAAGCCGGAGGCAATCTTTAAAAAATTCTTAGATTATCGACAGAGCATCGGAATTGAACCGATTAGTCACAAAGAGAAGACCATTCCACTCTTAACTCAGCGCTTACAAGAAGGAAAATTGATTGCGCTAGTAGCAGATCGGGATATGTCACGAAACGGAATTGAAGTGGATTTCATTGGCGGAATAGCAAAGATGCCATCTGGACCTGCGATATTGGCGATTAATACCGGCGCACCACTTATTACTGCATATATTCGCTATACAGACAATGGTATAAAAATTATATTTGATCAAGTCATTATTCCAACCAATTTACAAAATGAAAATGAGAAGATTTCAGCAGTGACTCAATTAATGGCTAATAATTTTGCCAAACATATTAAGGAGTCACCGGTGGATTGGCATATGTTGCAACGGATTTGGGTCGATGAAGAAAATTAGGATCGGAATGGTTTGTCCGTATGGATGGGATACACCTGGCGGAGTTCAAACCCACATCAGAGAGCTAGCTGAGCATTTGATATCCGAAGGTCATTATGTTTCAGTTTTAACTCCTGTAAGTGATGATTCAGTTCAGCTTCAAGATTATGTTGTTAATGCTGGTAAGCCAATATCAATTCCAGTAAATGGTTCAGTCGCACGAGTTTTATTTGGCCCCATAGCTAGCTCAAGAGCAAAGCAATGGATTGCATCCGGTGATTTTGATTTACTTCACCTACACGAACCAGCAATTCCATCGCTTTCACTACTTGCGTGTTCAGCCGCAGAAGGACCACTAGTTGGAACTTTTCACGTCTCAACACCGAAGAAAAAAGCGATTTACGCAATTGGGCCAATACTTGAACCAATTGTTGAAAAATTAACCGCTCGTATTGCCGTCAGCGAGTTAGCTAGGTCGACTCTAAAAGATCATTTTGATACTGATGCTGTGGTAATTCCAAATGGTATTGATGTGAATTTATTTAGAAAAGCGTTACCAACAGAGGAATGGCAACACCCAAATACCATTGGTTTCATTGGTCGATTTGAGGAGCCTCGTAAAGGTCTACAAATTCTTTTGGATGCGCTGCCAATCATTACTCGGTTTATCCCGGATGCAAAAATACTGATAGCAGGACCGGGCGATAGCGCTGAAACTTTGAAGAGCGTAAATGCGCAACTACGAAACAAGTTGGTTTTCTTAGGTCGGGTAAGTGAAGCCGATAAAGCTAGCTTGCTTAAATCGGTTGATCTTTATGTAGCGCCTAATACCGGTGGCGAATCTTTTGGCATTATATTGACCGAAGCACTTGCGAGCGAAACCGCAATCGTCGCAAGTGATATCCCAGCATTTAGACACTTGTTAAACGGTGGCGAATACGGCGCACTCTTCGAATCTGAAAGTGCAACCGAACTTGCGAAAGTAATAATCGACCTGTTGCGCGATGAAATTAAACGAAAAGATTTAGCAAATATTGGATTCCAATCAGCTGAGCGATTTGATTGGTCACAAGTAGCAGAGCAGATAATGGATGTTTATTCGATGGCGCTTACTGGTGGCGGTAAAGTCGGGCTGATCTCAGAGAGTCGATCTTGGAACCGACTATTTACCAGAGAGAGCAGTTAATAGGTTATGAAAACTTCATTAGCGCTCTTAGTTATCTTCCTACTATTTGCCTGGTATCTATCATTTTCAGCTACTCGGTTAGATCGCTTACATCATCGGGTGGAAACTTCTTGGGCGAATTTAGATGCCACGCTGCAACGGCGCGCTGCCATATCTTTGGAAATTGCGCATTTACCCGAAATCGATCCCGCTACCAATTTGATATTAACTGGCGCGGCTTACGGCGCGCGTGAAGCTCAAATATTTGAAAGAAGCGATCAAGAGAGTGGTTTATCTGGAACGCTCAACTTATTGCAGAGCGAAAGTGATCTGCCAGAGCTGCATCCGGAAATCTTTGCAAAGTTAGAAGATGTTACGGAGCGGGTACGAGTAGCGATCGCAATCCATATTGAAGCGGTTGCTGCCACTAAAGCGCTTCGGGAAAAATTAGTTTTTCGGCTCTTTAGATTGGCTGGCACTGCGCCGCTTCCAGTTAAGTATGCCTTCGAAGATGATCTTTTGTGAAGAAATCTCGGTTACTAATATCGGCAATATCGATTTTTATTGTGATGGCATCTGCCCTCTCTAGTTGCGCCACGATCTCCAAACAAATTGAAAAGCTCGCACCCAAAGAAATTGAAAGAAATGCTTTTACTGGAATGCCTGGCAGTAACGGTCCGGTCTTAGCTGTAAAAATTGACGATACCAATGCAGCTCATCCGCAAGTGGGGTTAGAGTTTGCCGACGTAATCTATATTGAACAAGTAGAAGCAGGATTGACTAGATTGCTTGCGATTTATTCGTCGAAGATCCCGAAAGATATCGGCCCGATTAGATCACTACGGATAAGCGATATCGATCTTTTGGCGCAATATGGTCGAGTTGGATTAGCGTACAGCGGCGCGCAATCAAAGATGCGTCCGGTGATCGCTGCCGCCAACATTGAAGATTTAGGTGCGGAACGCAATTCTCCGACAATTTATTACCGTGACCCCAACCGTAGCGCGCCAACCAACATGATTTTAAATTCTGCGCCATTGATGGCAAAAGCAAAGAATTTAGGCTCCGCAAAAAATATGGGATGGCAATTTGGCAAGAAGCCTGCCGGAGGTCAAGTGATATCGGCTGTGAAAATATCTTGGCCAAACGCAAATTATGGAGCTACCTGGTCAGAGAGCCAATCGCGCTGGTTGTTATCGCATAACAATTCGGCTGATTTATCGGCAAGTGGTACCCAACTGGGTTCGCCTACTTTGGTAATTCAATTGGTGAAAATATCACCCTCCATTTACGGTGATAAATTTGGCGGCGTAACTCCGATGAGCGAAACAGTTGGCACGGGTCCGGGATATGTTCTTCGCGATAGCGAAGTTTTTCGTGCTACTTGGAATCGTACTAGTGCGGAAACTGGCACAACTTGGCTCCTTGAAGATGGGAGCGAATTACCGTTTACTCCTGGCCAAATTTGGATTGCGCTAACCGATAAAGAACCCGATTTCACCTATTTAACGCCAAAATCTCCGAGTGCATCTCCAGCAACAACAAAGTAGACTCACCAACCTAAATCTATCCATGAAGGCAGGCAGAAAAAATGGCTGAAAATATCACCGGTACCTCGCGGGTAAAACGCGGCATGGCAGAGATGCTTAAGGGTGGCGTGATTATGGATGTCGTTAACGCTGATCAAGCCAAGATTGCCGAAGATGCCGGCGCAGTCGCGGTGATGGCGCTTGAACGAGTTCCGGCAGATATCCGTGCCCAAGGTGGCGTATCTCGAATGTCAGATCCCGACATGATTGATGCAATTCAGGCGAGAGTTTCAATTCCGGTAATGGCAAAAGCGCGAATCGGTCATTTTGTTGAAGCCCAAATTTTGCAAAGCATCGGAGTCGATTATATAGATGAGTCTGAAGTTTTAACGCCGGCTGATTACGCAAACCATATTGATAAATGGAATTTTACGGTTCCATTCGTTTGCGGTGCAACAAATCTCGGGGAAGCGCTGCGTCGCATCAACGAAGGTGCTGCAATGATTCGTTCTAAAGGCGAAGCTGGTACTGGCGATGTTTCTAATGCCACAACTCATATGCGCGCGATCTCTGGTGAGATTCGCCGTCTTTCATCGCTACGCGAAGATGAACTTTATGTTGCAGCTAAAGAGATGCAAGCCCCTTATGAATTAGTTAAAGAGATTGCTGCTACTGGGAAACTGCCGGTAGTTCTTTTCACCGCTGGTGGCATTGCAACTCCTGCGGATGCAGCAATGATGATGCAATTAGGTGCTGATGGTGTCTTTGTTGGATCTGGGATATTCAAATCTGGTAACCCAGAGCAACGAGCCGCGGCTATTGTAAAAGCGGTTACTTTCTTTGATGATCCAAAAGTTGTTGGCAAAGTTTCGCGCGGTTTAGGTGAAGCGATGGTGGGAATAAATGTTGCGGATATCCCAGTGCCACACCGATTAGCGGAGCGGGGCTGGTAATAAATGAAAATTGGAGTTCTGGCGCTCCAAGGTGATGTTAGGGAACATGCGCGATCGTTAAGCGATTGCGGAGTTTCGGCTTCCCTGGTACGACGAGCATCAGAGTTAGAGCGAGTAGATGCGTTAGTGATTCCAGGCGGTGAATCCACAACAATTGCAAAATTAGCTCGGACATTTGGCCTCTTTGACGACATAAGCGCTCGAATAAAAAACGGAATGCCTACCTACGGTTCCTGCGCCGGAATGATTTTGCTCGCGAATCAAGTTCTTGATGCAATTGTGGGACAAGAAACTTTTGGTGGGCTTGATGTAACGGTTCGACGAAATGCTTTTGGTCGGCAAGTAGATTCGTTTGAAAGCGATTTAACTTTCGATGGCATATCCGAAATACCGGTACGTGCAGTCTTCATCAGAGCGCCTTGGGTGGAAAATGTCGGCATCGGTGTAACGGTATTAGCGCAAGTGCAGGGTCATCCAGTAGCGGTACGGCAAGGCTCAATTTTTGCAACATCATTTCACCCAGAGCTAACTGGCGATAATAGAATTCATAAATACTTTGTTGATAGCGTTTGTCAGCAAGCGATTGTGCAATAGGAGAAAATTATGTCGGGTCATTCCAAGTGGGCAACCACCAAACATAAGAAAGCAATCATAGATTCTAGACGTGCTAAGAATTTTGCAAAATTAATTAAAGGAATTGAAGTTGCGGCTCGCACTGGCGGCCCTGATGTAGTAGGCAACCCAACGCTTTTCGATGCAATTGCTAAAGCTAAGAAGAGTTCGATGCCATCAGATAATATTGAGCGCGCCGTTAAACGTGGCGCAGGTTTAGAGGCCGGTGCTGCAACCTGGGAAACTATTATGTATGAGGGTTACGGGCCAAATGGTGTTGCGCTGCTTATTGAATGTTTATCAGATAACCGGAACCGCGCGGCCTCAGAAGTGCGCGTAGCCGTTACCCGAAATGGCGGCAATATGGCAGATCCTGGTTCAGTTTCATATATGTTTAATCGTAAAGGCGTAGTAATAGTTAATAAAACTCAAGGAACCAAAAGTTTCAATGAAGACGCTATTCTGGAATTTGTTTTAGAAGCCGGCGTTGAAGAGGTTAATGATCTTGGCGAATCATTCGAAGTGGTCTGCGACCCTAGTGATTTAATTTCGGTGCGTACCGCCTTGCAAAATAACGAGGTCGAATACGAATCAGCTGAATCTTCATTTTTACCAACCCTGTCAATTCCATTGGACGCTGAAGCAGCTAAGAAAGTTTTTGTATTGATTGAAGCAATTGAAGACCTCGATGATGTGCAGAATGTTTACGGAAATTTTGATGTATCCGATGAAGTAATGGCGAGCCTGGGCTAACGATTCACTACCGCCTATTAGGCTCAATTCATGCGAGTGTTAGGAGTTGACCCTGGTTTAACCAGATGCGGTATTGGAATAGTCGATGGCGACAATTATCAAAATTTGCAGATGGTTGGAGTAGGCGTAATCCGCACCGATGTGACTGCACCGCTCGAAGCTAGGTTGCTCCAATTAGAGGTTGAACTTATAACTTGGATAAAAAAATATAAACCGGATGTGATCGCAGTAGAGCGAGTTTTTTCGCAATTGAATGTAAAAACGGCCATGGCAACTGGCCAAGCAGCCGGTGTAGCCCTTTTAATCGCTGCTAGAAATGGTATTCCAGTAGCGATGCATACCCCTAGCGAAGTTAAAGCTGCAGTTTCTGGTTCTGGGCGGGCTGACAAGAAACAAGTTGCCGAGATGGTAAAAAAATTGCTGAAATTGAAAACAATTCCGCAACCCGTAGACAGTACAGATGCGTTGGCGCTAGCTATTTGCCATCATTGGCGGGGTAGGGGCAACGCCCTAGTTGCTTCGGCTCTTAAAAAAGAGAAATCCCGAATTAGTTCATTACAGAAAGCAAAAGGTAAATGATTTCATCGTTATCCGGGCGAGTAGTTGGAGTTTCGCTCAACCATGTGATTATTGAAGTTGGTGGCGTTGGCATGCAAGTTCAAGTTACGCCAATAACTGCAACACATTGCAAAATTGATAACCAACAATTCTTTTTTACTTCGCTACTAGTTCGTGAAGACTCGCTAACTCTCTACGGATTTCTAGATGCTCCGTCTCGTGATTTTTTTGAATTGCTTCAAACCGTTTCCGGTATTGGGCCACGGGTAGCGCTAGCAGCTTTAGCATCGTTTGCTCCGTTGGAGATGGGAAAAGCTATCTCTGATGGTAATTCAACAGCTCTTGAGAAAATTCCAGGAATCGGAAAGAAAGTGGCCCAGCGATTAGTTCTAGAACTGCGGGAGAAAATGGCTAAACATTTAGTTGGGGTAGCTGGAACAGCTCGACCAATTTGGAGTGAACAATTAAATGGTGCGCTCACTGGACTTGGTTATTCAACCAAAGAAGCCGAACTTGCAATAGAGCGCGTCAGAAGTAATTTAGGGGAAGCAGCCAATCAATTCGATTTAAGTGAGCTTCTGAAATTAGCACTTTCCCAATCTGGGAAGCGCTAGGCGTTGGAATTATGACTGAATCAGAATTTTCGATGAAACCGGAAGCTGAAAGCGAAGATTTATCGCTGGAACAAACGTTACGGCCGACTACGCTCTCTGATTTTGTTGGACAGCAACGCGTTAAAGATCAGATTGATTTGTTACTTCGGGCGGCTCGCGAACGTAAAACCCCGGCAGATCACATTTTATTATCCGGACCGCCTGGTTTAGGAAAAACAACGTTAGCCATGATCGTCGCGAGCGAAATGAACGCACCAATTCGTATAACTAGTGGACCCGCGATTCAACATGCTGGCGACTTAGCCTCGATACTCTCATCGCTAGTTGAAGGTGAAATTCTTTTTCTTGATGAAATCCATCGAATGGCGCGACCTGCAGAAGAGATGCTTTATATGGCGATGGAAGATTTTCGCGTCGATGTCATTGTTGGGAAAGGCCCAGGTGCAACTGCAATTCCACTAAGGCTTCCGCACTTCACATTAGTTGGCGCTACAACTAGAGCAGGGTTATTGCCGGCACCACTGCGCGATCGATTCGGATTTACTGCACATTTGGATTTCTATGATGATGCTGATTTAACCAACATAGTTAAACGCAGCGCTGATTTATTAACGCTACAAATAGCAGAGAGCGCAATCTCGGAAATCGGAAAACGTTCTAGAGGAACGCCGCGAATTGCGAATCGATTACTCCGGCGAGTCCGAGATTTTGCACAAGTACATGGCGACGGTGCGGTAAATCTTGCGGATACAAATGCTGCTTTAACGATCTATGAAGTTGATCATATTGGGCTAGATCGACTGGATAAAGCGGTAATTACTGCGCTGGTGGAACGATTTAATGGCGGACCAGTTGGGCTATCTACATTGGCGATGGCAGTAGGCGAAGAAACTGAAACCATTGAGAGCGTTGCAGAGCCATTTTTAGTACGAGCCGGATTTATTGCGCGCTCCCCAAGAGGGCGAATCGCAACGAGCGCAGCTTGGAAACATTTAGGCAAAGTTCCGCCACCGGTATCGGGAAATGTGAGCATTTTCGACACACCAGCCGAAGATGCCTAGACTTGCGCCTCATGTCATCAAATACTTCAGTTAAAACAACCGCCCGTCCGGGTCGAACCATTGCGATTTTGTTGGTTTCGATTATTGCCTTATTTGCGATTGCTTTTGTTCAAGGAGCGAGTGCGGTAAAACTCGGGTTAGATTTGCGCGGTGGCACCAGCGTTACGTTGCAGCCTCGAATTGCGGCGGGAGAGAGCGGCAAAGTTACTAGCGAAGCAATTGATCAAGCAGTCTCAATTATTAGACAACGAGTTAACTCTTTAGGCGTAGCTGAAAGTGAAGTTTCATCACAAGGCAGCGGCGTTAACCGTCAAATTGTAATTTCAGTTCCAGGCGATACTGGCCGTCGAGTAGTAGAACTTGTCGGGCAAACTGCAGAACTTAGATTCCGCCAAGTACTTGTAGAAGGTGCGGCGAACGCAACATCATTAACCGGCGATACCGCAACCACAACGCTGCCTGCTGGAGTTACTGCAGAAGCTGCCGCGAAATTTGCAACGCTAGATTGTTCGCTAGCAACATCGCGTCAAGCCGGCGGAGGCGATGATGCCAATGCTCAAATCGTGGCTTGCGATCGCGCGGGTGCAAGTAAGTATGTGCTTTCAAACGCCGAAGTTGTTGGTCGCGATGTTTCCAAGGCGACGGCTGCGATTGACCAACAGGGCGCCGCAGGTTGGTATGTCTCACTTTCTTTTAATAATGATGGCACGAAAAAATTTGGTGAGATCACAACTCGGGTAGTCTCGCTGCCAACCCCACAAAATCAAGTAGCGATTGTGTTGGATGGTCTGGTTGTCTCAGCACCTCGAATTAACGAAGCAATTGTTTCTGGAAACGCGCAAATTACTGGCAGCTTTAGCCAAGCAGAGGCGCAAGATTTAGCAAATGTTCTTAAATACGGTGCGTTGCCATTGGCTTTTGACCGTGGCGAAGTGCAACAAGTTTCACCAACCCTTGGGGCAGATCAATTACGAGCAGGTTTACTTGCCGGTTATCTAGGTCTATTCCTCGTTGTGGTTTATTCAATGCTCTACTACCGCGGCTTAGGTTTAGTCTCTGTTGGCTCACTCGGCGTAGCTGCGGCATTGGTCTATGTTCTCTTCTTATTACTGGGCCATTGGATTGGTTTCACGCTAACCCTCGCTGGTATTGCAGGTGCAATTGTTTCGATTGGTATTACCGCCGACTCCTTTATTGTTTATTTTGAACGGTTACGTGATGAAGTCCGGGAAGGTCGTTCGCTCCGCTCCGCCGTTGAAAGTGGCTGGTTAAGAGCGCGGCACACCATCATTGTGGCGGACTTAGTTTCATTGATTGCTGCGGTATTACTCTATTTCTTCGCAGTTGGTGGCGTACGTGGTTTCGCATTCACACTTGGATTAACTACTCTCGTTGATTTAGTGGTGGTTTTCTTCTTTACCAAACCATTGGTGACAATTATGGCTTCTCGCAAATTCTTTAATAGTGGATCAGCGATCAGCGGGTTCTCCCAAAAGAGCTTGGGAATAGCACCTAAAACTTCAACCGCAAAAGTAGGGGAGTAATCGTTATGGCATCACTTGCAGGCATTGGCGGACGACTTTACCGCGGCGAAAAGTCGATTGACTTTATTGGAAAGCGTAGACGTTGGTATGCAATCTCAGGAATTTTAATTATTGCTTCTTTATTTGCGCTAAGTGTGCAAGGTTTGAAATTAGGTATTGAATTTAAGGGTGGGTCCTCGTTCATGGTGACTCAACCTGGGGTTACTGTCGAAAACGCACGAGCAGCAGTCGCCTCGACTGGTTTAGCTTCTGAGGTAATAGTACAAAAAATCGGTAGCAATAAAGTTCAAGTACAAACTGGCGCGCTAACTCCCCTTGAATCTAATGCGATTCAAGATGCACTCGCCGCTAAATTCGGTGTGAAAGTTGAATCAATCGACACTCAAAGTGTGGGTCCATCTTGGGGTAAAGAGATCACCCGGAAGGCGCTATATGGATTGATTGCATTCATAATTGTTGTAATGCTCTATCTAGCGCTGGCTTTCGAACCAAAGATGGCGATTGCCGCGATTGTTGCAGTTATCCATGACGTTTTTATTACGGTTGGAATTTACGCGCTCGTTGGTTTTGATGTAACGCCCGCAACTGTAATTGGGTTCTTAACAATTCTGGGATATTCACTTTACGACACCGTGGTGGTTTTCGATAAAGTACGGGAGAACACTAAATCAGTAACGAGTTCCGGGAAAATGACATATTCGCAGGCGGCCAATCTCGCGGTTAATCAAACTTTAGTTCGTTCATTTAATACCTCACTCACAGCGTTAATCCCGGTCGGATCAATTCTTTTTGTTGGAGCTGGCCTACTCGGAGCCGGTACGTTGAAAGATTTGTCTTTAGCGCTATTTATTGGTCTGGCAACTGGAACTTATTCTTCAATCTTCATTGCAACACCATTTTTAGCGGCGCTGCGCGAGCGCGAACCAGCAATGCAAGCGCTTAGAAAACGAGTAGCAGCGCGCGGTGGGGCTAGCGCATCCTCAATTTCTCAAATTACAACAACTTCCAATTCGGATGAAAGATCTGTAACTGCCGCAAATGATGACCGACCAAGAGGTCCACGCAACCAACCAAAACGGAACCGCAAGCACCGCCGTTAACGTTAAGTTGCAATTATGAGCGCATTGACTTCTAGCATTACGGATAAATTGCTAGAACGTGCGAGCAAAGCAGAGGTTGCAATCCTTGAGAAAGCTTTCGCGACTGCGGAAACTGCCCACGCTGGGCAATTGCGTAAATCTGGCGATCCCTACATCACTCATCCAGTTGCGGTAGCCGAAATACTTGCCGAACTTGGCCTAGATATTCCAACGATTGCGGCCGCGTTATTGCACGATACCGTCGAAGATACGCCATATTCACTCGAGGATGTGAAACGCGATTTTGGCGATGAAGTAGCTGGGTTGGTTGATGGCGTTACTAAATTGGATAAATTAAGTTACGGTCCAAACGCTGAGGCGGAAACTGTAAGAAAAATGGTGGTCGCGATGTCGCGCGATATTCGCGTACTTGTTATAAAACTTTGTGATCGTTTACATAACGCTCGGACATGGCAATTCGTTTCGATTGAGTCGGCGCAACGTAAAGCACGGGAAACGATTGATATCTATGCTCCACTAGCCAATCGATTAGGCATGAACGCTATTAAATGGGAATTAGAGGACTTATCTTTTAAAACTTTAGAACCAAAAAAATACGAAGAGATTGATCGATTAGTGATTGAACGCTCGCCCTCGCGGGCGAAGTTGACTGAAGAGTTTGTAGATACTTTAAAAGCGGATCTAAAAGCTGAAAAAATCAAGGCTGAAGTAACTGGCCGGCAAAAACACCTTTATAGCGTTTACCAAAAAATGGTGGTCCGCGGTCGCGATTTCAACGACATTTACGATCTCGTTGGAATTCGAGTTTTAGTTGAGGATGTGCGGGATTGTTACGCGGTACTCGGTGCTGTACATGCGCGTTGGAGTCCAGTACCTGGACGATTTAAGGATTACATAGCGATGCCCAAATTCAATTTATATCAATCGTTACACACCACGGTTATTGGACCGAATGGCAAAGCTGTTGAAATTCAAATCCGAACTGAAGATATGCATGCTCGTGCGGAATATGGAATTGCAGCGCATTGGAAATATAAACTAGGCAAGAAAAATAAGAACGAAGTGGCTAGCCCAGATATGCTCTGGTTAAAACAATTACATGAATGGCAACAGGAAACTTCGGATGTAAATGAATTTTTAGATGCGCTTCGTTATGATTTAAGAACTCCAGAAGTTTTTGTCTTTACACCTAAAGGCAGTGTAATTGCCTTGCCAGAAGGTTCTACCCCGGTTGATTTTGCTTATGCGGTACATACTGAAGTGGGAAATCACTGTGTTGGCGCTAAAGTGAATGGGAAATTGGTGGCTTTAGCCGCACCGTTATCTAATGGTGATGTAATTGAAGTAGTTTTGAATAAGAGCGAAACTTCTGGTCCCAGCAGGGATTGGCTAGCATTCGCAAAATCCCCAAGAGCTCGCTCAAAGATCAAAGCGTGGTTCAGTAAGGAACGACGCGAAGAAGCCATTGATGCCGGTAAGGAATCGATAGCGCGCCAAATGCGAAAAGCAGGGCTGCCGTTGCAAAAAATCCTTGCAGGGCATGCACTATTAGAGCTGGCACATGAACTTCGCTATTCCGATATTGAATCGCTATATGCCGCGGTGGGTGACGGGCATGTTTCATCAGCATCAATTATTGAAAAATTGGTAACAGCACTTGGTTTAGATGACACTCATGAAGAACCAGCTGTAGAAAATTTAATAAGTGGCGCCACAATTCACGCTCCAAAACGAAGTGCGTCTGGGGTAATTGTAGAAGGTGTTGGGGAAGTATTAATTAAATTGGCTCGTTGTTGCACACCAGTGCCTGGTGATGCGATTACGGGTTTCATAACTAAAGGAAGTGGTGTTTCAATTCATCGAGTGGATTGTATAAATGTCGCAGATTTAGAACTCAATCAAGGCGATCGGATGGTCGGAGTTAAATGGGATCCAAATGCAAAGAGTATTTATTTAGTAAATATTCAAGTCGAAGCTTTAGATCGATCCCGGTTGCTATCGGATGTAACCAGAACGCTATCGGATCAGCATGTAAATATCTTAAGTGCTGCGGTTAGTACATCTAGAGATCGAGTTGCGATTTCAAGGTTTTCATTTGAGATGGCAGATGCCTCCCACCTTGATGCAATTCTGAGCGCAGTGCGAAATATTGAAGGTGTTTATGATGTATCGCGTGTTACTAATAATTAATTAGTAAATTCGGATAACCCTTTTTCAGCCTCTGATAACCAGGTTCGGCGAGCAGCAGCAGCTTCGCGAAGTTCGCTCGCTTTTTTAACATTACCGGCGGTTTCAGCTTTTAGAGCTTGAGCTTCGTAATTTGCAACCGCTGCAGATAATTGTGACACGACATCATTTGCGCGGGCTTTTGCGGTTGGATCGCTCTTGCGCCATTTCTCCGCTTCGGCTTCCTTAATTGCGGTTTCTACAATTTCAAAGCGCTTATCAAAGGCAGCCCGCTTGCTCCGCTCCGTCATTCCAATCTTGCTCCACTTACTCTGGAGATCACGAAACTTACGGCGGGCTTCATCCAAATTGGTAATTGGAAGTACGGCTTCAATTTCTAGAATTAACGCTTCCCGCTTTGCCAAATTTTCGCTCATCGTCCCTTGGCGTTTTTCTAAGTCACTATTTTTTGCAGCAAAGAAGGTATCTTGCGCGGTTTTGAATCTTACCCATAACTTCGCATCATCAGTTTTTTTACCGCGACCGGAAAGTTTCCATTGCTCCATTAGCGCTTTATATCGGCGGGCAGTTGCCACCCAATCTCGGGAATTGGCAAGTGATTCGGCTTCGGTAACAATAATTTCTTTAGCGGATTTGACTGCAGATTGCGCCTGCAACAAAGTCGCAAAATGAGTGCGCCGACGTTTATCAAACTTATTGCGAGATGCTGAGAAACGTTTCCAAAGATCAGCGTCAGCTTTTTTATCTAAGCGCGGCGCTTTCTTCCATTCGTCCAGGAGGGTTTTCAATCGCTCGCTGGTAAGTTTCCAATTTTCGGAGAGCGCATGCATCTCAGCTTCAACAACAAGTTTTTCTTTGACTGCCTGACCTTCGGCGCGCTTGACCGCTTTTGCCGCAGCTTCGGCAGCTTTGCGCGCTTCGAAAATAGTTTTATGTTCTTCAATAAGGTTTGGGATCTGTTCAACTGACAATTTAAGCGCAGCTAGATTTCCCACACCATTAAGGTTTTCAACCTGTTGCCGTAATTTAGTTACTGCGGCAAGTGCATCTGAAGGGACCATCGCTCCACTTTTAATACGGGCAGCTAGTAATGCAACTTCCGAAGCAAGAGCTTCAAATTTTCTAACAAAGTACGCAAGGGCCTCTTCAGGTGTTTTCCCAGGATATGAACCAACTGCTTTTTCGCCATCCCCAGTAATTACAAAGACAGTGCCATCGGCGGCGACCCGACCATATTTGGCTGGATCTCCAACTAGCGCTGCTGCTGGTGAATTGATGATTGGTTGATTTGTTGCGGTATCCATTCGGAACCTGCTTTCCCTTGCGCGATTATCGCTTGCACGATTTACGCTCTGTTGTTGTGTTGGGCGGTTGTTTTTTAGCTTTTGCTATTGCCGCTTTGCCAGTTTCACACTCCATTTAGAGAGTAAATCAAGCGATGCAGCAGAGGGTAAAGGTACCCTGAACCCCTAGTTGAGTAAAAGGCCGAGCAATTTGCACTGGCTAAGCGCGGGGCAGCGTAGTTGAACGGGCGCGAAAGCATGAATCGGAGGGGTGAAATGTTAGTCGAATCAGTAGCTGCACCCTTTTATGGCACAAATTGTTGGATTTTAGCCACGGGGAAAAGTGAAGAGTGCGTGATTGTTGATCCTGGTATCGCGATCCCCGATTTAACAAACGAAATTTATGAAATTGTAGATAGATATAAATTGAAACCAGTGGCAACTTTATTAACCCACGGACATTTAGACCATACTTTTTCAGTAGTTCCGATGGCAACTTCAGTTGAGAATGGCAGCGCGGCAAATAAATACATTACTTACATCCATTCAGGCGATCGAGAGTTGTTGACCTATCCAGAACGTGCGCTAAGCGCCGAATCTGCCTCGCTTTTATCTATGTTGGCGAGCGAAACTGGACGCGAAGCATTTCACGAACCTGGAAATGTCAAAGAGGTTAAGAGCAATGAAGTACTCGCCATCGCGGGTTTATCTATCAAGATTGTGCACGCTCCGGGGCACACTCGCGGCTCCGTTATTTTCATGGTTGCAGATAAAATTGCGGTAACTGGCGATGTGCTTTTTGCCGGATCAATTGGCAGAACTGATTTACCAACCGGATCTGTAACCGATATGACAAAAACTTTACAAGAAAAAATTCTTACGCTCTCTGATGAAATCAGAGTTCTACCTGGGCACGGCCCCGAAACTACAATTGCGCAAGAGCGAAAGAGCAATCCTTATTTAAAAAATCTAACTGTAGGTGCCCGATGAAATTTCAAGCCCCAAAAGGTGTAAGCGAGTACTTCCCGGATCGTTCGATTGCTTTTGAATCGGTGCGCCGCGAATTAATTAGACCGGCGAAATTGGCTGGTTATAAATTACTCGAACTGCCAATTTTTGAAGATACTGAATTATTTACTCGTGGCGTTGGTGAATCTACTGATGTTGTCAGTAAAGAGATGTACACATTTGAAGATCGTGGCGGTCGGTCAATCACATTAAGACCAGAAGGTACTGCTGGCGTAATGCGTGCAGTCATTGAACATGGATTAGATCGCGGCCAGTTACCAGTAAAAGTTTGGTACTCCGGTCCATTTTTCCGTGCGGAAAGGCCACAAGCGGGTCGTTACCGTCAGTTTTATCAGGTTGGAATTGAAGCAATTGGGCTAGATGATCCGGCAATTGATGCTGAAGTTATCGCGATAGCGCATACCGGATATCGGAACTTAGGTTTGCGAAAATTTCGATTGGATATTACTTCTCTTGGTGATGCCGCTTCGCGGGGCGCGCATCGGAAAGATTTGGTGGCATTTATTGCCAAGCTAGATTTAGATGATGCTACAAGAGAGCGCGTAAAATTAAACCCGTTACGAATCTTCGATGACAAACGAACCCCGATCATTGAAATGATGACAAGCGCACCATTACTACTAGATTATTTAACTAAAGAGAGCGCTACGCACTTTGCTAAAGTGAAAGAATATTTAGACGCTCTCGGGATTGCTTACACGATTAATCCTCGAATGGTGCGTGGGTTAGATTATTACACCGGAACTGCATTTGAATTTGTCCATGAATTATTGGGAGCACAATCTGGTATTGGCGGCGGTGGCCGGTATGACGGGTTGATGGAATCCCTTGGCGGTCAAAATCTTTCTGGCATTGGATTCGGGCTTGGTATCGATCGAACAGTATTAGCGTGCGAGGCTGAAGGTATTGATTTAACTAAAACTTCTCGGCCTGATCTTTATGTAATACCACTAGGGGAGAGCGCTAAGAATTTTGCAATCAAATTTATAGATGGCTTGCGAAACGGTGGCGCAATTGTGGATTGCGCTTACGGTGACCGCGCATTGAAAGGCGCTATGAAAGGCGCTGATAAAAGTGGGGCTAAATATGCGTTGGTGATCGGTGAATCCGAGTTATCTTCCGGGGTTGGTGAATTGAAAAATATGGAAACTGGAGTTGCATCTTCGGTTACTCTTAGCACCATCAATTCCGCTTTATTAAAGTAAAAAAAGATTCAGGAGCAACGTGTTACGTACTCATAACGCCGGGGATATTCGCCCTTCACATATCGGCAGCGAGATTAAGTTGGCTGGTTGGGTTGCTCGGCGCCGTGATCACGGTGGTGTGGCATTTATAGATTTACGAGATGCAACTGGTGCGGTACAAGTAGTTATCTCAGATGAATCGGTCGCGGGTGCGCTCCGCGCTGAATGGTGCGTTTTAATTGTTGGAGAAGTGGTGGCTCGACCAAACGGCAATGAAAACAGCGCAATTCCAACGGGTGCTATCGAAGTTATTTGCAAAGAGCTAACTGTCTTGTCGGAGGCAGCACCGTTGCCATTTCCAGTCGATAGTGGTGACACTTCTAACATCAGCGAAGAAGTACGTTTGAAATATAGGTATCTAGATTTGCGACGCGAAGGGCCAGCTCACAATTTGCGGGTGCGCTCCAAAGTCACTTCCGTAATTCGAACCGTTATGACCGAAAGCGATTTTCTCGAAATTGAAACACCTTATTTAACGCGTTCAACTCCGGAGGGCGCACGAGATTTTCTAGTGCCGGTGCGGTTACAGCCCGGCAGTTGGTATGCGCTGCCCCAATCGCCCCAACTTTTCAAGCAATTATTAATGGTTGCGGGGATGGAGCGTTATTATCAAATTGCGCGATGTTTCCGGGATGAAGATTTTCGCGCTGATCGCCAACCAGAATTCACTCAATTAGATATTGAAATGTCTTTTGTAGATCAAGCCGATATTTTGCAAATTGCCGAGCGGATTTTAGAGCGGGTTTTTAAAGATGTAGTCGGTTACCAAATTCCAGCGCCGATTCCGCATATGACTTACCACGAAGCGATGCGCAGGTTCGGTTCCGATAAACCAGATTTGCGTTTCAGTAATGAAATAACGGACACCACCGAATTTTTTGCCGCTACTGCGTTTCGGGTTTTTCAAGCCGAATATGTCGGTGCAGTAGTTATGCCAGGTGGGGCGAATTCAGCTAGACGCGATTTGGATGCTTGGCAGGATTGGGCAAAAGCGCGCGGCGCTAAAGGTTTGGCATATATTCTCGTCCAACCTGATGGCCAACTTGGTGGTCCGGTAGCTAAAAATTTATCTGAAGTCGAAACTGCTGGAATTGCAGCAGCAACCGGTGCAAAACCTGGCGATGCCATATTTTTCGCAGCAGGGGATCGGCAAAGTTCACAGAATTTATTAGGTGCGGTTCGTGTCGAAATTGGCGAACGGTGCGATTTAATTGATAAGAAAGCTTGGAATTTCATCTGGATTGTGGATGCGCCAATGTTTGAAAAAACCGAAGCTGGTGGTTGGACTGCAGTGCATCATCCATTTACTGGTCCGAAACCCGAGTTTGAAAAAAGTTTTGCAAAAGAGCCTGGATCAGCGTTGGCATATGCGTATGACATAGTTCTTAATGGCAATGAAATTGGGGGCGGCTCAATCCGTATTCATCGTCGTGACATCCAACAAGAAGTTTTCTCGGTAATTGGGCTATCGCAAGCAGAAGCTGAAAGTAAATTCGGTTTCTTGTTGGAAGCATTCAATTACGGCCCGCCACCTCACGGTGGGATTGCCATTGGATTGGATCGATTATGTGCGTTGCTAACCGGTTCTGATTCAATCCGAGAAGTGATTGCGTTCCCTAAAACGGCAAGCGGTGGTGATCCGTTGACCGGTGCACCAACCCCAATTACGCCAGCACAACGCAAGGAGAGTGGGATTGATTCCCAACCAGAAGCAAAGCCGTAACCGCATATCGTTTATCATTTTTGGATTAATCGGTGCACTCACACTTTCAAGTTGCGGGAAAAGTAGCGAAACATTTCTAGCGTTTAAAGAGGATGGTGTTTTCACTACTGTTCCAAAAACTTGGCATGAAATAAGCGCTACGCAACTTTCGGATTTCGAAGCTAAATCTACTGACGCGGGGGCTGCGGAGCGGCTCGCGGCAGTTAAGTGGCAGATTGCATATTCGCCAGATTCTAAAATTACCCCAAAGGAAGTCTTCAGCTTAGCGCCGCAGGAATCTCCAATTGTTTTTTTGAGAATCCGAAATCTTTATCCGTCTGAGGTAAACGCCGTTTCCTTCAATTCGCTGCGGGATATTGTGCTGCCATTAAGTTCATGGATTGATGGTTCTCTAACCGCCCCTAAATTTACCTTGATTTCAGATGAAAACTTCAAAGATAAAGGCGCTACTGGAATTAGAAGCGTCTACACATTTGCGGCATCTAATGAAATTCTGGAAACTATGAACCAAACGGTAGCTCTTTCAGCAGACCGAACCGTCCTTTATGTGCTGATAATCCGTTGCAGCGCTACTTGCTATACGCAAAATCAAAGCTCTTTGGATAAGATTGCGAACTCGTTCACAATCCGAGGAAAATAGAGAATTGGTGAGGATAGGTAATGGCTGAAGTTTCAACCAGTAGAGCGCGCGATACTGATCGTAAAACTCGGATTCACCTATCTTTTTACGATCGCACTAAGTTTATAACGCTCTTCATCCTAGTTTTCTTTATATTGGTTTGGGCGGAGATGTCGGGTAACCCAATCTTGGGCTTTACCGATGCGGTGCGAAATAGCGCAGCATCTCGTTGGTGGATTTTTCCATTACTTGCAATCGAATTAATCAGACAAACACATTTTTTAATATCTGAACTGCTTGCGCCTTACCATGGTATCTGGCAGAAATATTTCAAATTTATAGATCGAATAATTCATAAATTAAGCGATTGGACTCGATTTCGGTTATCGCGAATTATAAAATGGCTGCTTTTCATTTCGCTATTAGCAGTAATTCTGGGCGCGATTTATAAAGAGACTCCAGTACGAGCACTTTTCTTTGCACCAAAAGCTTTTTGGAGCGCATTACCAATGCTGGGGCAATTACTCTTTGCCGTCTTCTTCGTCGTTATTCAATTTGCGGCAATCTTTTATTTCTTGAGTCGAGGCGGCGTTGATACCTATTTCCCAGATGATATTAGAACTCGGTTTTCTGATGTGTGGGGACAAGATCACGTATTAAACCGAATACGAGAGAATTTAGTATTTCTAGAAAATCCAGAGAGCATTGAAAAACATGGCGGTTATGTGCCGGGTGGAATTTTATTATGGGGCCCCCCTGGAACTGGTAAGACTTTAATGGCCGAATCAATGGCGGGTGAAACCGGAAAACCATTCGTTTTCGTTGATCCAGGTGCATTTACAAATATGTTCATGGGTGTTGGCGTCCTTAAAGTGAAAAGTCTCTTCCGAAAATTAAGGAAGTTGGCGCTGCGCTATGGCGGGGTGGTGGTTTTCTTTGATGAAGCTGATTCGCTAGGTAACCGTGGCATTGTCTCCGGTGGTGGTCAAAATAGAGCGACTGAGCAAACTAATCGGGAGATCTTCGCGAGCACTTGTCATGGCGGTAATTATTTGTCCAAAAACACCGCGGCGTTATTAGCTCGCAATGCATTTGTAATGGGCGGCGCAGGCGGTAATGGCGGTGGCGGCATGGGAACTTTGCAAGCGCTACTTACTGAGTTATCGGGACTTAAGAAACCACGCGGGTTTTTAAACAGAGTGGTAAGACGCACATTAGGTATGCGACCAAAGCTTCCACCTAAATATCGAATCTTGGTAGTAATGGCTACCAACATGCCAGAAGCGCTTGACGAAGCTTTACTTCGTCCGGGACGAATCGATCGCATGTATCGAGTGGGTTATCCAAGTAAAGCTGGACGCATTCGGACTTATGAAGGATATTTTGCCAAAGTTTCGCACTCCTTAACCAGTGAAGAGATTGATAAGTTGGCAACAATTACGCCTTATGCAACCGGTGCGACAATTAAAGATTTAATAAATGAGGCGCTGATTATGGCAATTAGAAATGGGCGTACTGGGATTATTTGGAGTGATGTGTTGCGCGCTAAACAATTGAAAGAACTTGGACCTGCTGAGGATGTTGAATATATCGAGCGAGAGCGCCACGCTGTTGCGGTACACGAAGCTTGTCACGCAGTTATGGCGAACTTAACTCGCCGACATATGGAAATTGATTTAGCTACGATCGAAAAAGGATCAGATTATTTAGGAATGGTCGCGAGCATTCCACCAGATGATCAATTCACTAGATGGCGTACAGAATACGAATCCGATATTTTAGTCTCGTTAGCGTCACTGGCTGGTGAGCGGATGTTTTTTGATGGTGACAATTCTTCTGGCGTCTCTGGAGATTTGGAGAGTGCGACTACCGTTGCAGCGTTGATGGAAGGTCAATGGGGCATGGGTTCCACAGTTTCCTCACACGCATCAAGTCGAAGAATGGACCTTGGTGCACCAGGCGGTGGCAAGAAAGATGATTCCAGCAAAGAGATGAAACGTGCATTATCAGATCGGATTGAAGATAATCTCTCATCATTGTTAGCTAAGGCTGAAATTATTCTCCGCGATAATCGGAGAAAAGTTCTAGCAGTAGCGCACGCGCTAGAAATTCATAAAACCCTCTCCGGTGATGATGTGGTGGCTGTCATTGAAGGCAAAATTGGAACAATTGCGGATGGTCGCCATTATTTGATCGAAGAAAATATGGTCGCAATTGAGGCTTATCACGATGCTGCGGTAAAAGCTCATGCCGGCCATAAAAAGCCGGATATTGAGATTCCTAAATTCGCTCAGCTCTAAACCTGCGCCAAGTTACTAAGTAAGTCAGGTAACCTAGGGAAATGGGCCCTGGTGGAATAGCAACAATCATCGCCGCAGTAGCGCTAGCCGTTATTGCGATCGCAGTCGCGTACGCGGTGATAAGACTTGGTCGGGTAATTGATGAAGTGGGCGTTGCGGTGAAATCAATAACCGAAGAGACCACCCCGTTATTGGAAGAAGTAACCACTACCGTTAAATTGGTAAATGGGCCGCTTCACAGCATCAACCGTGTCACCAAATCTGTCGAAGATCTCTCTTCTAAAATTTCCGCAACCACATCAACATTTTTGGATAAGAATGAACTCGCAATGAAAGTTGCAGGTGGTTTATTAACAGCTGCGCAACTTCGTAAAGGTAAAGGTAAAAGCAAGAGTAAAAATAAAGGGAAATCTTCAAAAAAGGCAAAATCTTTTGTCGATGATGAGGAATTTGAGTAAATAGGTGGAATCAGCTGAAATACGTGCTCGTTGGTTGCGTTTCTTCGAATCTACCAACCGAGCCGGCTTAACTCATACGGTGGTACCTTCGGCATCTTTAATTTTGAACGATCCAAATCTCTTATTGGTAAATGCGGGAATGGTGCCATTCAAGCCTTATTTTTTAGGGGAGATCACTCCACCTTATAAGCGCGCAACTTCGGTACAAAAGTGCGTACGCACTTTAGATATTGACGAAGTTGGAAAAACTACGCGGCATGCTTCGTTTTTTCAAATGTGCGGAAATTTTTCGTTTGGCGATTATTTCAAAGAGGGAGCGATCGCGCTGGCATGGGATTTATTAACCCGACCAATTAGCGACGGTGGTTTTGGTTTTCCCGAGTCAAAACTCTGGGTAACGGTTTACTTAGATGATGATGAAGCGGCTGATATTTGGCATAAGAAAATTGGGATACCGAAAGAGCGAATTCAACGACGTGGCATGGCTGATAATTTTTGGTCGATGGGCGTGCCTGGTCCGTGTGGCCCGTGTTCTGAAATTTATTACGATCGCGGTCCTGCGTATGGCAAAGAGGGTGGACCAATTGCCGATGAAGACCGATACCTGGAGGTATGGAATTTAGTTTTCATGCAAAATATTCGCGGCGAAGGTGGGAATAAAGAAAGTTTTCCAATAGTAGGCGAACTACCAGCTAAGAATATCGATACCGGACTTGGGTTAGAACGCACCGCAGCGCTTTTGCAAGGCGTTGAAAATATTTACGAGATTGATACAACTATGCAAATTCTCAATCGAGCCAGCGAATTAGCTGGTGTTAAATACGGTCAAGATATGAAGAGTGATGTTTCGCTACGAGTTATTGCAGATCATGCTCGAACTGCAATGATGTTGATCGGTGATGGCGTGACCCCTGGCAACGAAGGCCGCGGCTATGTATTGCGTCGGATGATGCGGCGCACAACTCGTAATATGCGACTTCTAGGAGCGCAAGATGCGAACATGAACGAACTGATGGAAAGTTCTGTCGCTGCGATGGGTCCACAGTATCCAGAGTTAATCTCCGATAAAAAACGAATTCTCTCCGTTGCAGTTGCTGAAGAGAACGTGTTCTTACAGACCCTTAAGAGTGGAACGCAAATATTCGACTTAGCGAGCAGCGCAATTAAGAAAAGCGGTGGTGCTAAATTAAACGCGGACGAAGTTTTCAAACTGCATGACACCTACGGATTTCCATTTGATTTGACGCTTGAGATGGCGAGTGAAGAAGGCTTAACTATCGATGAAGTTGGTTTCCGCAGATTGATGAAAGAGCAAAAGGATCGCGCCAAAGCCGATGCGAGAGCAAAGAAGAGTGGACATACTGATTTAACCCAATACCGAAAAATTTTAGATGAGACTGGAAAAGTTGAATTCATTGGCTATGACGTTATTTCTAGCGAATCCCTAGTAAATGGTTTCTTAGTTGACGGTGTTTATGCGGAAGCAGCTAAAGCTGAAGATGAGATTGAAATTGTTTTGAATCGCACACCTTTTTACGCCGAAGGAGGTGGCCAATTAGCCGATGGTGGCCGAATTACTCTAGATAATGGCGCGGTAATTGAAATAGATGATGTGCAAAATCCCATCCCTGGGTTATCCGTGCATCGTGGCCGAGTAATTTCTGGTGTAGTTTCAAAAGGCGTAACCGCGTTGGCAGAGATTGATGTTGAGCGACGCAACGGAATTTCAAGAGCCCATACCGCTACCCATATGGTGCATAAAGCTTTTCGAGAAATATTAGGAGAAACTGCTACACAAGCGGGCTCTGAGAATTCACCTGGCAGATTTAGATTTGATTTCCCAGCATCCGGCGCGGTGCCGCTATCTATTTTAAATGATGTAGAAGCCCGGGTAAATGCGCTCTTGTTAGATGATTTGGAAGTTATCGCAGAAGTAATGTCGCAAGCTGACGCAAAAGCAGCCGGCGCGATGGCACTCTTTGGTGAAAAATATGGCGACCAAGTACGCGTTGTAAGTGTTGGCGACTGGGCGCGCGAACTTTGTGGCGGAACACATGTATCAAGATCTGGCCAGCTCGGAGTAGTTAAATTATTGAGTGAGTCTTCAATTGGGGCTGGAGTTCGCCGTGTTGAAGCGCTGGTTGGTGTCGATGCGTATCGATTCTTAGCCAGAGAGCATCTGCTCTTGAATTCAC
>DKNC01000031.1:0-4542 GCA_002470135.1 Actinobacteria bacterium UBA7398
GCGAGTGAAAAATGCGGCGTACCTAAACTAACTGCGTCAAGATCATCTCCGACTGCGGTAGTAAGTCGATCTCGTGATGCCCGCAATTGCTCAGTAGATATTTTTATCGTCTCGACTTTGGCATTTACTACCGCCGCTAAAGTTGGAGCTTCTGGAGTCACCCCAACAATATGAAATAAACCTACGCCACCAGCTGATGCCGCAGTTGCGCCAAGTCCCTTGAGTCGATCCTCAGTTAACCCACCATCCGAAAGATCACCAGGTAATCCGATCATCGCCGCCACTTTACTTTCAGCGATATCTCCCAAGAGCGCACCAATTGCTGGCCATGCACTTTCTTCTTCTAACAACTCGCGCGATATCCCAGAAAAATCAAGAACTAATGAAGCTTTTCTACCTTCATCAGTATGTAGCCCTGCAAATGGAACTCGACCAACAATTGCAGCAGAGATATCTAAAAAATCACCATATCGATCAGTCCGCGCACCTAATACTGAATTTGCAAAAACGATTGCATTCGATTCGGCCCAAGCAATTTGCGTTCCAAATGCTGGCCGGTGTCCGGTCTGATACGGCGCACATGTCCAGGTTGCTTCGCAACCAAGAGCAAGATGCGCATCCATTAATCGTCGGCCNNTGAACTAACATTTGTAGTAGTTCTAACTTTTACCTGGCCACCAAGTTCCACTAGTTTTTCGGTATATTCAAGACCAGCAATTCCATGGTAGAGACAGCCATCTGCATGTGCCGATTCAATTTCAATTAATCGCGTTGCTTGATTTGCTTTTGCAACACCAACAATCAACCGCATGCACATTGCAATGGCAGGACCATGTTCACCCGCGAGCATCGCTTGCTCTAGTTCGGTCAGTATCAATTTCGGGGGAGTCAAAGAAGATCCCTCGCATTCATAAGTGGAACCCTACAGCGCCAACACAGGTTCTTTAGGTTCATCCTCTGCTAGATCTTTTAATACTTGGGTTATGCCCGGAACGACGGTTTTAATTCCATCTTCAGCTCCATTAATTGCTTGCGCAAGAAAGCGATTAAATTCTCGCCCAACCGAAGTTGAAAATAAAATTCCAGAAGTTTTCTGGCGGTTACTAACATGAAAAACATAATCGGATTCATTATCGGAAGTTGCAGCGCCAGTCCATTTAGCAAACGCCCACTCTTTAGTATTAAAAGATCCATTGAACAATAATCGAGTAGTTGTAAGTACAACTTCGCCAACTTCTGCATAAGCTTGGATGACATCACCCGGAACAAAAGTTCCGCGCATCGCACCAACCCGATAACGTAACCCACCAAATAGCGGCATACTTATTCCTTGACTTGTACCCTCGTAATGCCCGGCAGTTTTACCAGCTTCATGGAATTGGCCTTGGCCAATCCAGAGCACGACTTCGCCAGATTTTTGCACGGTTAAATTTGAGACTGCATCCTCGCCCTTTTCTGCTAACTCAAAGGCTCTCTTAATCTTTTTAAAAATATCTATATCTTGCTGCCATTGCGAGTGCTCGACCCGGTAACGGTAGTGCGCGCTCTTGAATGCACTCTTGGCTTTTCTATCTGCCCAAAATCCCATGCGCCTAGTCTGCCCGTCTATCTTTCGCTTGTCAGCCCCGACGCCTAATCTGAGTAACACAACCACCGCTAGAAAGGTGCCCTCATGGATTGGTGGAACTTACTTGCAACTCCGATCGTTGCTTTCTGCGCATTTGCTTGCGGTCGTAGCGTCATTCGCTGGGCTTTCTACACTGCGATCTTCGGTTTCTTTGCCATCATTCCCTTAGTCTTCTTACGTAAGAAACCGATAAAAGATATAACTATCCCAGATTGGTTCTACGCACTTGATCAACGATTCCGAATTAAACGCGAGCTGAAGCAAATTAAAACGCCAGCAGATTTACCTAAACCCTAGTCGGAGCACTTTCTAACTCATCCCTATCTACAGTAAACTTCAAGAATTATGGCAAAGAAAATTGCGGTCGTAACTGGTCCATGTGGCGCTATCGGCAGCGCAATCGTCGCCCAATTAATTAAAGACGGGTTATCGGTAGTCGGTTTAGATATTAATCAAGCAGAATTAGTTGAGATGTCAAAGCAGTATTCTGGCGATTTCACTGGAATCGAAGTTGATTTAACGGATGCGCCTGCAATTGAAAAAGCATTTAAAGAAATCGAAAGTAAATTTGGTGGTGTTGATGCCCTAGTAAATAACGCTGGTAACTGCTTTATGTCGGATTTTCCAAATATCCCAGCCGCAGAATTTGAATTACAGATGTCCATAAACTTCTCCGCCGCATTTCATTGCTCGCAAGCCGCAGTAAAACTGATGTTAGGACGACCTGGAATTAGAAAAATTGTAAGCATCTCTTCCAATGGCGCATATAACTTCGATGTATTTGACCCACCGCATTACCGCGCTAGCAAAGCTGCGTTAGACACTTTAACTAAAGACCTCGCTCGTCGATATGCCAACGAGGGAATCTCGGTTAACTCAATCGCACCAGCAATGACTGAATCCCCACTATTTAATGTTGTAAGTAAAGAAGTATTAGAAAAAGCACTTGCGCAAATGCCGCGTGGTCACGCGATGAAACCATCCGAGATTGCAGCTTGGGTTGGTTTTTTAATCTCTCCCGCTGGCGATGTCTCAAGTGGAAATGTGATCATCCTTAACCAAGGACGAGATGTTCGTTAACAGTAAGACTCTGGCGCTTTCTTTAGCTCTTTCCATTGTTCTGGTCCATGTCCGTAAATAACAAAAGCGTTGCGATCCTTTGCTAATTTTAAGATTCGATGCGCAGTAGCTAACGCTTCATCTGGATTTGTTGAATCAAGACAACCTTCGGCAACTTCACTCTCGCGCGAAATTGCATCGCTCGTAAGTAAAACCGATCCGGTCTCAGGCAAATCAATCAAGAGCGCCAACTCACCTGGGGTATGGCCTGGTGCATGTAAAACTTTAAAGCCAGGACCTAAATCAAAATCTTCATCAACCAAGATGTATTCGCCATCGGGCCATTCAAGTGGTTGTTTACCGCGCCAATAAATAGGTTTTGGCAATGCTCGCTCACCTGCCCCAATTAAAATGGGGACTCCGGGAAAAGCTCCGATATTTCCAACATGATCAATATGGGTATGCGAAATAATTAATAAATCTAAATCTGACTTACTTAATCCCATCTTTGCTAATTGCGCTTCAGGTTGGTTTTCATGAGTAAGTTCCAATACTTTCCCGAATTCGCCTAAGTTATCTTCGGCCGAAGCTGCTTCAACATCATCTGCATACTTCTTAGCAAAACCAGTATCAAGTAATACTTTTTCGCCGGCGCTGGTCACAATTAAGAATCCAGGAATTCCAATTATGCGTCCGTTGGCATGGACCGTGAAAAGCCCAAAATCCAAAACAGTCAATGAAATCGGGTGACCTGATAACCGTTGCCTATTAACCATGAGGCTATTTCAGCATACTTTCCAATAACTGGTAAAACTTATGAAAATTCTTTACCCTTCAAGTGTGAGTGAAATCAAAATCTCGGTTCCGCCGCTAGCAAAACTCCAATCCAGATGGAGCGAGAAGTGGCGTGCATTCGATCCAGAGATTCTCCCGATGCCATTTGCAGTTATGGATTACGAACTCGCTGCGCCAATAAAAGCAACGCTTACCTCATTAATCGAAAATTCTGATGCCGGATATCTCGGCAAAATTCCAGAACTTCCCGAAGGTTTAGCGCACTTTGCAAAAGCAAGATGGGGATGGGATATCTATCCCGCCCAAGTAAAAATCGCCCCCGATGTTGGCGTTGGAGTTATCGAAATCGCACGTTTGGTTACAAAACCTGGCGACAAAATATTGATTAATACACCGGTCTATTACAACTTCTATAATTGGATCACCGAACTCCATTGCACACTTGTAGATGCGCCGTTAAAAGAAAATAATTTGCGGTATGAATTAGATTTTGCCGCTATCGAAGCAAGTTATGCCGCCGGTGTTAAAGTTCACATTCTTTGTAACCCACATAACCCGGTCGGCGCCCTCTTCACAAAAACCGAACTCGCTGAACTTGCAGAGTTAGCTAAAAAATATGGGGTATTAATCGCATCCGATGAGATCCATGCGCCGCTGGTTTATCGAGAAAATACTTTCACGCCATTTCTTACCGCATCCGAAACCGCACGTGAAGTCGGGATTGCATTTCTCTCTGCCACCAAAGCATTTAATATCGCCGGTTTAAAATGCGCCCAGATCGTCGCGCAAAGTGATCAAATGTTGAAAATCACTGAAAGCTTGCCATTAGCGGTGCATTCACGCGCATCTCTATTTGGCGCAGTTGCATCATCAGTTGCCTATAAAGAGTGCGGGCCATGGCTAGATGCAGTAATTATTGAATTAGATAGCTCTCGTAAGTACTTGAAAGAGTTAATCGATAAGACAAAGCTAAATATCAAATACCGCGAGCCTGATGCTAGTTATTTCGGATGGCTAGACCTGCGAGAACTTCACTTAGAGGGGGATATCGCCAATCGCTT
>DKNC01000031.1:4597-8056 GCA_002470135.1 Actinobacteria bacterium UBA7398
TTAACTTCTTACCAATCGATTACTGCTTTATCTTCCCACAGCGCTCCAGTTACATCACCAGCGCCAAATTCTCGAGTTGCTAACCAGATTGCAGTAGCTGCGCCCTCCGCAGCACTTCGCGGCGCATCTGGGCCACCCATATCGGTTCGCGAATGATTAGGACAGATCGCATCAACCAATACTCCGCGCGAACCTAGCCCGGTTTCATGTGCAAGATTTCGAACCAAGGCATTTACACCAGCTTTACTAACGCGATAAGGAACGAGCCCGCCCGTATTACCCGGCCCAGACATCCGCCCAAGGCATGCCGAATAAATAATTACACGCCCATTTCGATTTTCAACCATTACCGGAGCTAGCCCATTTACCAGAGTAAAAACCGCATCCAAATTAATCGCAAGCACTCGCCGCCATTCCACATCAGTTGTCTTAAGCGTCTTCGACATCTTCTCGCTCATAACACCATGAGCCAACATCAATATCTCAACAGTGCCAACACTTTGAATCTGCGCAATCACATTTCGAGTTGCTTCACTATCTGCCAAATCAACCGGAAACGTTTTAATTGCGATATTAGGAAACTCACTCCCTAATTTCGCCGCCGCTTCCTGTAACCGGTCCGTATCTTTTGCTACCAGCGCTAAATCAAAGCCCGCCGCGCCTAATCCGCGTGCGCTCTCAAAGCCCAAGCCCCGGCTCGCACCACTTACTACCGCTAACCCCATCGCGAGCCGTTACGAGATTAAGGTGTTAGCGAAGATTTGCCACGCAAGTGCAGACTTCGCAACAAGCGAGAGCGTGATGTAGGTGCGCTCGCCCCGCATGTAATCGCTCCACTTACCAACCCTCTTATATTGCAACCATTGCACTAGTGCGAATGAGTTGAAAAATACAAAAATAGTAAAGACGATTCCATAAACAAACGCTGGTGCCGTAGTTTCGCTCGCACCACCGATAGAGAAAACATAAAACATTAGTACTACCCAAGGCACAATCCCAGTTATACATCCAAATATAAACGGCAACCATCCGCCATTACCTGGGTTCTCGTACTTCTCTTGTAACCATCCGAATAAAATCATCGAAGCGTTAACACCGAAGATAGCGATGATTGCAGATATTTCAGAAACCCCAGTTACTTGGGCGATTAAAACTATCATTACCGATGAACTAATTGAATATTCGACCCATCGGAAGTAATTACGTTGCGCAGCAAGGCCAGCGCTATAACGTGGAAAAAATTGCGGGCTTGCCACAATAAAGTGCGCTAGCGCAGATAACCCTAAGAAGATCGCAACAGTTAAGCCGACCGGCGTGCTAAACAAAACTACGGGCGGTGCAAATGATGATCCCGGTGGGCCAGACATATATGTAGCGGTAACCGGTAACGCGAAGTCATTGCTCAAGGCCAATACCGCGGCCATCTGAAGCAGGTGCAAAATGCCAGCGTAGATATTTGTCTTACGAAGATTCATTGCTGTAATTGTTTTTCCCATTGTGAAATCGTACCCTCAGGTATTTGCATCGGCAGCGTGAGTTCTGAATGTCAGGCCAGTTTCCTTCTAATTCGGTAGATACCGTTGTTCCGGTAGAGAATTACCACCATCTAGTACCAACATCTGTCCCGTAATGTAACTAGCTTCGTTGGTACAGAGCCATGCCACAGCCGCCGCCATTTCATCCGGAGTTCCCGCTCGTCCGATTGGGGTCGCCTTACTATGAATAGCTTCCGATTCACTTTGCGACTCGCTTGCGACCCAACCTGGAGCTACGGCATTTACCGTAATTCCATTCTGCGCTTCATCAATTGCAAGCGAACGAACTAAACCAACAAGCGCTGCTTTTGTAGATGGGTATGCCACATCATTTCTAATTGCAAGCAATGGGCCAGAAACACTAGACATCATCACAATCCGACCTGCTTTACTTTTCCTAATGTGTGGAATTGCTTCCTTAGTTACCAAGAATGCACTTTCTACATTTCGTGCAAAAGATTTTTGCCATTTCTCAATAGTTGTATCATCTATTGATGCGAACTCACCTTCTGAAGTATCTAGAACGCTTGTCATGCCAGCGTTATTTACTACGCCATCTAACGAACCTAAGGTTTGGATTACTCCCAAAATAAGTTGCTTAACTGCCAGCGGCTTTGTCAGATTGGCACAACTTGCGGGGGCGTTAATTTCAAGGCCACGTTTCAATACTCTTTCTGAAAGTGAAGTTAAATAAACGGTAGCCCCAAGAGCCTGCAGCGCCTTTGCTGACGCAAACCCAATTCCATTACTTGAACCAGATCCGGTTACAAGAAATTTTTTACCCGAAAGGTCAAACATATTTTTTTAATTACTTTCGCAACATATTAATTGCGTAAGAAGCTGCAAAGCCAAATCCAATTGCCGCATATAAATAAGCGAACCACGTTAATTCCGCCGGAGCCATGAGCGTTAGTACGCCCAATGCTGCGGCGCTGAAGCACATCACCTTTGCAACATTGCCAATTCGGGCATCGCTACTTTGGCCCGCGTTATTCCACATATTTCCAGCAAGGGCAAAGACCGTAATCCCAATCATGCGCATTGACCAAACCAAAGCATCACCTTGTTCTAGTCCTAAGAGATCAAGAAAGAGTGCAGGTAATAGAAGAAGAAAAACAGACGAGCCGCCAAAAACTATAGACCCGGCTTGCAGAGTCTTTCGAAGCGCTGCGTACTTCACAAATAGAGATTACAACGTAATGATTAAAAGTTGTGGGAAATTGAGAGCAGAACTTGTTTAGAGAATTTTACTTGGGCCAAAAGAGCGGCCTCTGCCTATAATTACATGTGGAAAAAGAATCGATCATTGTTATCTTTGATGGGGAATGTCGGTTTTGTCGGGCTTGTGTTGGTTGGTTAAAACTCAAAGTCCAGGTAAGTGAGTTTGCTTATCAAGATATAGATACAACTATCTATGCGCTAACAAAAGAGCAATGTAGTAAAGAAGTACACATACAACTCTTAGGCAAGATGATGGCTGGAGCCCCTGCTGTTTCTGCATTACTTAAGGCGCGCGGCAATAAAATATCGGGAAGCCTAATCTCTAGCTCCGGGTCGTTGGGTCATATTGGATATCGCTGGATAGCCACACACCGAAACTCATGGATGATAAAAAGTACAACAAGAATTCTTGAAAAAAAATTGAGGGATAATTAACTCTGAATATATCTTTGCTGGCTAGATCTAGGTACCGGCAAAGAAACATTTATCTTTGGAAGCAGCCTTTAATCTGGGTAAAAATCTACGCCCCAGCGACAACTTTCTCGATTTGCCCTGCATGATCTCGCGGATGGTTGGTGTAGGTCTTGATCCATTTAGCGATCGTGTACTTACCGGCCTCGGTATGCACGCCGGATCTCTCTAGGTCTTCAAGACTTAATCGCTTAAGAATGTCCAAAGATGCTGCGCGCACAGATTTAAATAC
>DKNC01000036.1:0-940 GCA_002470135.1 Actinobacteria bacterium UBA7398
TATTGAAACCATGGCCCATTAGGAATTATTGATTGATCATCACTCATTAATGGATACCAACCAACTTCTGCTTTGGGTCCGCGTGCTACCGATCCGCCTAATGCACGCGCCATTAATTGACCACCAAAACAAATTCCAAAAATTGGGATACCTGCGTTATGAACATTCCTTAGCCATTTCAATTCAGGAAGCAACCAATTACCAATGCGGTCATCTTCCCAAACTCCCCATGGCGCACCCATCGGAACGATTACATCAAAATTTGAAAAATCCGGAAATGTTGCGACAACATTGGGTGCTTCATATGAAGCTTCCGGAACAACTAAGAATTTTGTAACTTCATATCCGAGCGCCTCGAATTGACGCTGAATTAAACCGCCATTGGTCACGTGATCATGATCGATAAATAGCGCGCGCTTCATAAGGTTTGGCCACGTTCTAACGACGCAGGCCATTTAATCTTTATTCCTAATTTTTCAGCAGCGCTCAACGCCCATCTTGGATTGCGAATCATTTCCCGTGCAAGAAAAATCGCATCGGCTTCGTTACTTTCAACAATGTGTTGTGCTTGTTCCGGGGTCGTGATTAAGCCAACTGCAGATGTTGGAATTCCAACTTCGGTGCGAATCGCAGTCGCGAATGGCACTTGGAAGCCAGGTTCAACTTTAATTTTCTGATCGGGGCTATTTCCGGCCGAAGATGCATCAATTAAATCAACACCTAACTCTTTTAGCGCCTTACTTAGTTCGACGGCGTCGATGATGTTCCAGCCGCCTTCAACCCAATCGGATGCTGAAATTCTTACAAATAAAACGGTATCGGTAGGAATTGCTGCTCGAATCGCTTTAGTAGTTTCCAATAAGAAACGAATTCGGTTTTCAAAAGATCCGCCGTACTCATCACTCCGCTCATTTGAAAGCGGTGAATAAAACTGGTGGAA
>DKNC01000036.1:967-6942 GCA_002470135.1 Actinobacteria bacterium UBA7398
CGTGGTACCGGCATCTTGCTATATGCAAGCGGTGAAGCTGAAATGGTTTCCCAACCACCTTCATTTGCTGCAGCGATTTGGTGGTCATCCCAAGGCCGCATCGTTGAACCTTTCCGACCAGCATGGGCTAATTGGATTCCGATCTTCACATTTTGCGAGTGTGCAAAATTAATAATGGGCTTGAAAGCTTTTGCTTGTTCATCACTCCAAATTCCGGTGCAACCTACCGAGATTCGACCTTCTGGAACTACTCCGGATGCTTCAACCATAATCAATCCAGGTGCACCAGTTGCAAATGCATTTAAGTGTGCAAAGTGCCATTCGCTGATTAAGCCATCATTTGCCTTGTATTGGCACATCGGCGAAACCCAGACGCGGTTTTGGAAAGTAGTTTTCCGAAGTGTTATCGGATCGAAGAGGTTTGTCATGCCTTAATCATATTTACTTACCTCTGTTTTCTCACAATCGAGCTAAACCGCTGGCTCTAGTACTTCGATAATCTCTATATTTTTGCTCTTCCGGCTTTCATCTTAATTACAACTTCCCGAGCACCTAAAAGTGTGAAGACTGCTACTGCAAATATGAAGCCATCGAATAGTGATCTTGGCACTGACCGCGCAGTTGCGAGAATGTATGCATCTGGAATGTAATGGAACAAGATTGCAATCGCACCCCACCTAAGCGAGTTCTTGAAATGTTTTTCAATTAAAGCAAATACAAATTTTGAAGTAGATATTGCATAAGGAACCGCAATCAACATATCTATTGCTAAATAAACCCAAGTATTTACGCCATATTTTGCAAAAGTTTTATCTACCAAGAAAGCTCTAATTACACCCCAAACTAAAACAATAGCTATCCACCATCGCTCAATGAGTTTCTTATGCTCTTCAGATTTGATCCAGGAAAGGTTCATACAAGTATCTTAAATGGAGATCCTGAGAGTAAAGTGACTATATGGCTGCTAGCAAACAAATGCGAAGTAACGTGGGAGCTGGATACGTACTCCATATTTTCACAGCGAGCGGAGTAGTAGCTGGGATGGTCGCACTTCAGGCAGTCATTGATGGGCGACTTCGTGATGCAATGATCTGGTTACTGATATGTCAAATAGTTGATGGCTTAGATGGTCCGTTAGCACGCAAAATTGATATTCATATAAATGCACCGCTTATCGATGGACACATACTTGATTTGGTAGTTGATTACATGACTTGTGTTGCAGTTCCAGTTGCTTTTTTAGCGCGATCTGGATTACTCCACCGAAGGTCTGAAAGCATAATTGCAACTTTAATACTGATCACTTCAGCACTTTGGTATGCCCGGACTGATCAAGAAACTGAAGATGCTTGGTTTAATGGTTTTCCCAGTTCATGGAATCTAGTTGTGCCAACATTTTTAATTGTTGGTGCAACTCCAACGACAGTAGCGGTTGCGTCGATTGCATTAATTATTACCCAACTCACAAATTTCAAAATTCCCCATTTAGTGCGTGTTAAAGAATTCCAAAAAACGAGAATTGTCTTGGCTATACTTTATCTTGCAGATTTAACTTATTTATCCTGGAATTATAAAGAAGATGTTTCGCCTGCCATTAATATTCAAATGGCGTACTTGCTTATATTTCCAGCGGTAATTTTTATTCTTTCTATTCGGAGAACTTGGTTTTACCAAAAGTTAGAAAACAAATGAAGAGAGTATTCAAACGCTTAATAAAACTCGTTACCGATCGCCATATCTGGGTTCGTCAAATTGCCATCGCAGGGCTTGCTGGCGCCGTAGCATGGCAACTCGGCGATCTCATTATTTATAAGGGCGGATTAGTTGCGGCAATTGTTTGCGTGCTAAGTATTCGCATCTCACTACATAAATCACTCCGAGAAGGATTTGGCCAAATTGTCGGTACCGCAATTGGATCTGCCGTTGCAATATTTGCAGTATCTATCTTTAGTTTTGGTTTCATCGCTGTCGGCATAACCGTAATTCTCTGCTCAGTAGTTGCTCGCGCACTTCACCTTGGCGAAGTTGCATCCGTGAACGTTCCGGTTACTGCACTAATTGTTATTGGTCCCGGTATTTCAGGTTCTACCGCAACTCATCGATTAAGTTCCACACTTCTCGGTGCTGCTATTGCAATCTTCTTCTCTTACTTTTCACATCCAAATACGCCGGTGGGTCGTGCAACTGATCAAATCACTTCAGTAAGTAAGAAGGCAGCTGAATTATTAGCAACAATGTCTGAAGGTGTTGCTGCCGGCTTCACTCAAAAAGAAGCGGGCAATTGGTTGGCAAAAGCGCGGTTATTAATTGAAGAGGTTCCATCAATCCGAGCCCAATCTGCTGAAGCACGTGGACATGCGCGCTGGTTTCCGACTGCCGAAAAAGATGAAGCTGAAGAGATCTATATTCGCGGCATCGCACTTGAACATACTGTTGTGCAAGTGCGCACCATTGCACGAACTCTTTTTGATTCTGCCGTAAGCGGGGGAATTGCTGATTCCACTAAAAAGCAAATAGCAGTAGCGCTTTCCGCAGTTAGCTATGCTATCTCTTCAAAATATGAAACTGAAAGTGCAAGCCAAGATGATTCAAATCAAAGTGCAACTTCAGATGCGCGTGATGCCGGAGCTGCACTTGCTGAAAGTTTGATTGAAGATGCTAAAGATGCAGATCAAGAGCAGATTGTGCGTGGGCTCTCAATGGTTGCAAATATTGATCGAATCGCGGATTCTTTAGATGAAAGTTCACCGGCGCTAAAAGATGTCAGCACTCCAGATGAGCCAGCCAATGCAAAAGTTTTAAAGATCTCACCAATTGAGCAGATGAAACGAATTTTTCGAAAAGTGCTTGGAAAATACTTCTAGCGTAAAATTAGAGTTTTTTAGGCCAGGTATCGCTTAACTTGTAACCAAGCGGCCATGGATCGGTCGGATCCAAAGTGTGTTTATGAGTTCCAGTAATCCAAGCTTGGCCGGCAATCGACGGAATGATTCCGTTCTTATCTCCAATAACGACTTCTTCTTCAATCTTGCAATGAAATTCCGAATCAATAATCGAACGGCCAATCATTAAGTCGCCGACTTTCAATACCCCTTGATGGTGAAATAACGCTAACCGCGCGGAACACCCAGTACCGGTAGGGGAGCGATCAATCTTCCCTGGTTGTATCGCTACCGCATTCTTACTAATTGCGACTCCACTTTCGTAGAAAATTGGCTTTGCGATCTGGGTAAAAGAGAAATGTTTCCAATCTGGATTAGTTGGATGTTCAAACTTTAATTGTTGGTTAGCAGCTGCGGTAATCCGCATTCCTACTCTTGCTAAATCAAAAGCTTCATCAGGTGCAATCGCGAAGCCGAGATCATCGGAGTTAACAATTACAAAACTATCGCCGCCAAATGCGGTATCAACTTTCAGCGTTCCCAAACCATCAACTTCAAGGTTCAAATTTAATTCTCCAACAAATGACGGCACATTCTTTACCCGTACCTGAGTAACTTTTCCATTTGAACATTGCGCAGTCACATAAACCAGACCACCAGGTGCTTCCATTACTAAAGTAGTAACCGGTTCGACCATTTTCACAATTCCAGTTTCTAATACAACCGTTGCCACGCATATGGAATTAGAGCCCGACATCGGCGGATTATCTTCAGGTTCCATGATGATAAAAGCCACATCTGCTTTCGGATTTACTGGTGGCACCAATAAGTTCACATGACGAAATACGCCGCCACGAGGTTCGAGTAAAACAAATTTGCGCAAGCTTTCATCTTTTGCAATGAATCTCGATTGTTCCCAAATCGTCGCGCCAGGAATAGGCCCAACTCCGCCAACGATTACATCGCCAACTTCACCTTCAGCATGGATGCTTACAACCTCGATAGCTTGGTTCATGAGGCAATTATAAGTAATAACTTAATCTCACGCTCACCATATATAACAAATAAATATATTTCATAACGATTTAGCGCTATTTCAGATTTTTCTTTAAAACAGGTTTACCATGTTTCTCGTTCGTTTGTTTCCGTTCAATGTTGAAAGGAAGTTACAAGTGTCTGATAAAAATCAATCAAATGCTGCCGAAGAGAGTCGTCTCGGCGCGCTTGGTTACAAGCAAGAACTTTCCCGAGTTCTAAGTAAGTTCGACAGCTTCTCAGTTGCTTTCACTTATCTATCACCAATGGTTGGTATTTACTCGTTATTTGTTCTCGGCGTAGGCGCTGGTGGACCTCGCTATATCTGGTTGATGTTAATCCCAGTAATAGGTATGTATTTTGTTGCGCTAATCTTCGGAGAACTTGGTAGCCACTATCCAGTTTCAGGTGCGCTTTATCAATACTCGAAGTTCACGGTTAGCAAAAAATATGGTTGGTGGGTGGGTTGGTTCTACTTAATGGCCCTCCTTGTAACTGTTGCCGCAGTTGATACCGGCGTTGTTCCTTACCTATCTGCAATTCTCAACAGTTGGTTTGGCATGAGTATCGATCCATCCAAACATTCAACAATTATGGTTATGACACTTGCACTTCTTGCTGTTCAAACTCTCTTGAACATCACAGGTGCGAAAGTTATGGGACGTATTGCAAGTTTCGGTTCCTATGTTGAAATCTTTGGCACATTTGGTATCGCAATCATCCTTGCTGCTGCCGGTTTCAACCACGGATTCGGATTCTTATTTAGCTCCGAAGGTGCTGAAACTGTTGGTACCAATACGCTCGGAGTTAGCTTCGGTGGCAATTGGTGGACTGGTGCTGCGCTAGTTGCAGTACTTGCTCACGCATTTATCTTCTACGGCTTTGAATCTGCCGGTGACGTTGCTGAAGAAACTAAGGATGCTTCCAAACAAGTTCCTAAAGCAATGCGTCAAGCGCTGCTTGTTGGTGCTTTCACATCATTTGTTCTAGTTGCTGCGCTATTGCTCGCAACTCCAAGTGATCCAAAAGGCTATGCAACCGCAACCTCGTTTGCTGGTGGTATTCCTTACATTTTGAGCACTGCAATCAGCTCTTCTTTCTTGCGCGATATCTTGCTTCTTGCAGTTGTATTCGCATTCTTCTCATGCGGATCGTCAATTTTAGGCGCAAGCTCACGGATGCTCTTCTCATACGCTCGAGATGGCGCAGTACCTGCAGCAAAGATGGTGTCGAAAGTTTCACCTAAGTTCCACACACCAGTCAACGCTCTTCTACTCGGCGCACTCGTGCCATTCATCTTTACTCTTTTGGTAAACATCACGCCATCAAAAGATATAAAGATCGGCTTTTTTACTTATCCAGCAAATGTATCTGCGCTGCTTTCATTGGTCTCATTCGGTGTTAGCGGTATCTATCTCGCATTCATGCTTACAGTGCTTGGCGCGTTAATCGCTCGTACTCGTGGCTGGAAAGCAGATGGACACTTCACACTTGGCAGCAAAGGAATGATTGTTAATATCATCGCACTAGTTTATTTAGTGGTTATGTTCATCAATCTTGTTATTCCTACCGGCCTCGCGTCGCCGCGCGGTGCGCTATTCAATCTGGACTGGGTAACACTTGTTGTAATGCTAGTTATTGCCGCACTCGGTGGCATTGTCTACGCAATTGCACAACCAGGAAAGAAATCCTCATAAGTAAATAATTAAAACAAAAGTGCCTACTTTCTAGTTAATTTGACTGGAAGGTAGGCGCTTTTTAATTCGTTAGTCGCGTTTTAATACCGAATCAAATAGCGATCGCAACTCCGCAACCACACCACCCGGCGCACTTCTTGGATGCCCCGCATTAAAGGGCGGTTTTGGGTCGTACTCCATATCTAATTGCATCTTCTCGGCAAAAGCTCTGCCAAAGATTCGCTCTGCTAATACCAACGACATATCAATTCCAGCAGATACGCCAGCGGCTGTAATTACTTTTCCGGATTCCACAACTCGTTCATCTTTTGCAAGCGCACCATAATCGGCCAACTCGGCATGCGAATACCAATGCGTTGTC
>DKNC01000021.1:0-4410 GCA_002470135.1 Actinobacteria bacterium UBA7398
GGGATGTTTTGGAAGAAGTTATTGCCGAGCATCCAGTACTGCTAAACCGTGCACCTACCTTGCACCGCTTAGGTATCCAAGCTTTCGAACCGCAACTAATCGAAGGTAAAGCGATTCAAATTCACCCACTCGTATGTACTGCATTTAACGCAGACTTCGACGGTGACCAGATGGCGGTACACGTACCACTATCTGCAGAAGCTCAAGCCGAAGCCCGTATTTTGATGTTGTCTTCAAACAACATTCTTTCGCCAGCAAGCGGACGACCACTTACTGCTCCTACACAGGACATGGTGCTTGGTCTCTACTACTTAACTTCACTTCGCGAGAATGAATTGGGTGAAGGACGTATCTTCTCCTCAATCTCAGAAGCGTTAATGGCGCACGATCAAAATTCAGTATCTCTACAAGCGAAAGTAAAGATTCGTATTGCGGAAAACGGTGTAATCGCAACTCGCGAAACAACTCTTGGCCGCGCACTATTTAATGAAGTGTTGCCAGAAGGATTCCCATATGTTGATTATGACGTCACCAAGAAGTTACTTGGTTTAATCGTTGATAATCTTGCAGAAGGTTATCCAAAGGTTGTTGTTGCTAACGTTCTTGATGGACTTAAAGAACTTGGCTTCCACTGGGCTACTCGTGCCGGTGCCACAATTGGTATCGAAGACTTTGTAACTCCATCTCGTAAATTGGAAATCTTAGAAAGCTACGAAACTCGTGCGGACAAGGTGCAATCCCAATACGAAAAAGGACTTATTACCGATGACGAACGTCGTCAAGAGTTAATTGAAATCTGGACCCAAGCAACTAACGAAGTTGCAAAGGAAATGGAAGAAAACTTCCCACGGACTAACCCAGTTTGGATGATGGTTTACTCCGGTGCTCGTGGAAATATGATGCAGATCCGTCAGATCGCAGGTATGCGCGGACTTGTAGCNNACCCAAAGGGTGAAATTATTCCGCGTCCGATTAAATCTAACTTCCGTGAAGGTCTATCAGTACTTGAGTACTTCATTTCAACTCACGGTGCTCGAAAAGGTCTTGCTGATACTGCGTTACGTACTGCGGACTCGGGTTACTTAACTCGTCGTCTCTGCGACGTGGCCCAAGATGTCATCATCCGCGAAGAAGATTGCGGTACCGACCGTGGCTTAATGGCAGCAATTGCTACTAAGTCATCAACCGGTGCGCTAACTCGTGACGAACACGTTGAAACATCAATCTACGGCCGCACCCTTGCTGAAGATATTTCAGTAGCTGGCAAAGTACTTGTTGCTGCCGGTACCGATCTTGGTGATCGGATCATCGATGTACTTGTTGCTGCCGGTGTTGCTGAAGTTAAAGTTCGCTCAGTTCTAACTTGCGATAGCAAAGTTGGCCAATGCGGTAAGTGCTACGGCCGATCAATGGCTACTGGCAAGATCGTTGATGTCGGCGAAGCTGTTGGAATTATCGCTGCGCAATCAATTGGTGAACCTGGAACTCAGCTCACAATGCGTACCTTCCATACTGGTGGTGCAATGCTTTCGGGTGAAACTCAAATCACTCATGGTTTGCCACGTATCGTTGAACTCTTCGAAGCTCGTACACCTAAAGGTGTTGCGCCAATTGCAGAAACTGCTGGCGTAGTTAGCTTCTTGGAAGATGCAAAGGGTAAGAAGATCATTGTTACCCCAGACGATGGCAGCGAAGCAGTTGCTTATCCAATTACACGTCGTCAAAAACTTAAGGTCGAAGAAGGCCAACGAGTTACTGTCGGTGAAGTAATGGTGGTTGGCGCAATTGATCCGAAGCAAGTACTTCGTATCCTTGGCCCACGCCAAACTCAAATTCACTTAGTGAATGAAATCCAAGAGGTTTATCGATCTCAGGGTGTAAACATTCACGATAAGCACATTGAAATCATTGTGCGTCAAATGTTGAAGCGGATCACCGTTCTTGAACCAGGTGACGCCGATATGTTGCCAGGCGAATTAGTTGACCGGCTCCGATTTGAAGCTGAAAACCGTAAAGCGGTTGCAGCTGGTGGCAAAGCCGCTTCAGGTCGCCCAGAACTTTTGGGTATCACTAAAGCATCGCTTGCAACTGAATCTTGGTTATCAGCTGCTTCGTTCCAAGAAACTACTCGCGTACTTACCGATGCAGCGTTGTCGGAGAAGAGCGATCCACTTCTTGGTCTCAAAGAGAACGTCATCATCGGAAAACTTATCCCTGCAGGTACAGGTCTTGCTCGTTATCGCAACGTGCGAGTTGAACCTACTGAGGAAGCAAAGGCCGCGGTTTACGCAGCTTACGATGAATATGACTTCACACCATTTGAACAATCAGGTTCAGGTGAAGCAATTCGTCTCGATGAATTCGAATCGGATGCTCGCGGTAAGTAGTAATTAGAAATTGAGCCCGTCTCTTAATTGAGGCGGGCTTTTTTAATTAACGAACGATCACAATTACTGCAGCTGCGAAGTGAGTTAAGAATGCAGCAGCGGTCATTGCGTGAAAGAGTTCGTGAAAGCCAAACCAATTAATGGAGAAATTAGGTTTCTTTAACGCGTAAATAAATCCGCCAGCAGAGTAGAGAACGCCACCAGTTAGAATTAAGACAAAGACTGCAACGCCGCCAACTTTCCAGAAAGTTGGGAGATAGAAAACTGCGGCCCAACCGAGCGCAATATAGATAGGTACGTATAACCAACGTGGCGCATTAATCCAAGCGATTCTAAATATTGCGGCAGCTAAAGCGCCGCCCCATACGGCGGAGAGCAAGATGATTGCTTGATTTTTCTCGAGTAAAAAGATTGCAAATGGTGTGTATGTGCCAGCAATAAGAATTGGTATGTTGGCGTGATCAATTCGGCGCCAGAGCGCATGTGGGCCAGGTTTCCATTTCACGCGGTGATAAAGCGCGCTACAAGTAAAAAGCGTTACGGCAGTAAGGGTAAAGATGCCGGCAGTTATGCGTCCGCGGAGTTCACCAGCGATAGTTACCAAGATCAGCCCAGCCACCAGCGAGATCGGGGACATGACGAGGTGAATTACCCCTCGAAGACGGGGTTTTCCCGGGATTTTGGCCATTTCGGCAAGCATAAGGGCTTGGCCCAGGAATCACCGTCGGCGTGTCGGGAGGGCAAAAATGGCCTTTTTCTAGGGGAGCAGGAGTAAAGGACCCGTTTTGACCATACCTATAGGCGTGAGTTACTCTCACGCCCTGCTCTTTTTTACGAGAGAGCTATTCCAATCTGCAGATTTCTCTGTAGTTAATTGCGAATTAATTTCGACACACCCGACCGCGTGGGTCGGGAACGAGAGATGGAGACAAGTAGTGCCAACTATTCAGCAGCTGGTTCGTAAGGGCCGCGCCGAGAATAAAGATAAGACAACAACGCCTGCGTTAAAAGGTTCACCACAACGCCGCGGTGTTTGTACTCGTGTTTACACAACTACTCCAAAGAAACCTAACTCTGCTTTAAGAAAAGTTGCACGTGTTCGCTTAACAAGTGGCATGGAAGTAACTGCATACATTCCAGGTGAAGGACATAACTTGCAAGAACACTCCATCGTTCTTGTTCGTGGCGGTCGCGTAAAAGATCTGCCAGGTGTTCGTTACAAAATTGTACGTGGATCTCTTGATACCCAAGGTGTTAAAGATCGTAAGCAATCACGTAGTCGCTACGGCACTAAACGAGAAAAGAAGTAGGGGATATATAAATGCCACGTAAAGGTCCCGCACCCAAGTCACCAGTTGTTGCTGATCCGGTTTACAACTCACCAGTTGTTACTGCGTTAATTAACAAAGTTCTTTCACACGGAAAGCGCTCAACTGCTGAAGGAATTGTTTATGCAGCTCTTGAAGGTTGCCGCGGAAAAACTCAAGTAGATCCAGTTATTACTTTGAAGCGCGCACTCGACAATATCAAGCCAACTGTTGAAGTTAAATCCCGTCGTGTTGGTGGCGCTACATACCAAGTTCCAGTTGAAGTCAAAGCAGCTCGTGCTACAACTCTTGGACTTCGTTGGTTAGTAGATAACGCCCGCGAACGTCGCGAAAAATCAATGTCAGAGCGCTTAACTAATGAATTAGTAGATGCAAGCAACGGTCTTGGCGCAGCAGTTAAAAAGCGTGAAGATACCCACAAAATGGCGGAAGCCAACAAGGCATTTGCGCATTACCGCTGGTAATACGTACTTAATTAGAACTCGAATAGCTTAAAGAAAAGGAATCGAAAAAGTGGCAATAGATACAGCGATCGACCTAGCCAAGGTTCGCAATATCGGAATCATGGCGCACATTGACGCGGGTAAAACCACCACAACCGAGCGCATCCTTTTCTATACTGGAATTAACTACAAGATCGGTGAAGTTCATGATGGCGCAGCCACTATGGACTGGATGGAACAAGAGCAAGAACG
>DKNC01000021.1:4467-6562 GCA_002470135.1 Actinobacteria bacterium UBA7398
GGCGTCAAGCAGATCGTTACAACGTCCCTCGTATCTGTTTCATCAACAAGCTTGACCGTACCGGTGCATCTTTTGATCGTTGCGTTGCAATGATTGGTGAGCGTCTCCATGCAACAGCTCTCGTTCTGCAAATTCCAATCGGCGCAGAAGGTGACTTTATTGGCGTAGTTGATTTGATCGCGATGAAAGCTTTAGTTTGGTCTGCCGAGACTACTTTGGGTGAAGATTATGAAACTAAAGAAATTCCAGAAGATCTTAAAGAGAAAGCTGCAAAAGCTCGTCACGATTTAATTGAAACTCTTGCTGATTGCGATGACGCAATCATGGAGAAGTACCTTGACGGTCAAGATCTCTCTGAAGCTGAAATTATCGCTGGTATCCGGCGCGCAACTTTGGCTGACAAAGCAACTCCAGTTGTTACTGGTTCTGCTTTCAAAAACAAAGGTGTCCAACCAATGCTTGATGCGGTAACTCGTTACCTGCCAAGCCCGCTTGATGTTAAATCAATCGTTGGTACAAAAATGGGCGATAAGAGCGTTGAAATTGAACGTCAACCAGATCCAAAAGAACCATTCTCTGGCTTAGCTTTCAAGATCATGAGCGATCCACACCTTGGAAAATTAACTTTCGTACGTATCTATTCCGGTGTATTGGAATCAGGTTCTGGCGTATTGAACTCAACAAAAGATCGTAAAGAACGAATCGGCAAGATTTACCGAATGCATGCGATCAAGCGCGAAGAAATTCCGACAGCTCAAGCTGGCGACATCATCGCGGTTATGGGTCTTAAGGGAACCACAACCGGTGACACGCTTTGCGATCCAGATAAACCAGTAATTCTAGAATCAATGGATTTCCCAGCTCCAGTTATTCACGTAGCGATTGAACCTAAGACCAAGGGCGACCAAGAAAAACTTGGAACTGCGATTCAACGTCTTGCTGAAGAAGATCCAACTTTCCATGTTCGTACTGATGAAGAGACCAACCAGACCATTATTGGTGGAATGGGTGAACTTCACCTTGAAATTCTGGTAGACCGGATGCGTCGCGAATTTAAAGTTGAAGCTAACGTTGGTAAGCCACAAGTTGCTTATCGCGAAACTCTTCGTAAGCCAGTTGCTCGTCACGACTACACCCATAAAAAACAAACTGGTGGTTCTGGTCAATTCGCGAAGATTCAAATCGCACTTGAGCCACTTCCAGTTGGTGCAGTTGAAGGCGGATATGAATTCGTAAATAAAGTAACAGGTGGACGTATTCCACGTGAGTACATCCCATCAGTAGATGATGGTTGCCAAGAGGCAATGCAGAGTGGACCACTTGCTGGTTATCCACTTACAGATGTACGAGTAACTCTTCTTGATGGCGCATATCACGATGTTGACTCATCGGAATTGGCTTTCAAGATTGCTGGTATCGCGGCGTTCAAGGAAGCAGCAAAACTTGCTGGTCCTGCTCTCCTCGAACCAATGATGTCGGTTGAAGTCGTTACCCCTGAAGATTTCATGGGTGATGTCATCGGCGATCTCAATAGTCGTCGTGGCCAAATTCAGGCCATGGACGAACGTTCCGGTGCTCGCATCGTAAAGGCACTTGTTCCGCTCTCAGAGATGTTCGGCTATGTCGGAGATCTACGAAGCAGAACTCAAGGTCGCGCGAGTTACAGCATGCAATTCGATTCTTATGCCGAAGTTCCGGCAGCAGTTTCGAAGGAAATCATCGCGAAAATTCGCGGCGAGTAACCAAAAACGAATACCCAACCAGTAATAAAACCCAAAACCAGGCAAGTTAAATAAGAAAAATATATTAGGAGGAACCACAGTGGCAAAGGCAAAGTTCGAGCGGAATAAGCCGCACGTAAACATCGGCACCATTGGTCATATCGACCACGGTAAGACCACTCTTACTGCTGCGATTTCCAAGGTGCTTCACGACAAGTATCCAACTCTTAACGAGATAAGCGCATTCGATCAGATCGATAAAGCGCCGGAAGAACGTGCTCGCGGTATCACCATCTCAATCGCACACGTTGAATACCAAACCGAAGCACGTCACTATGCACACGTTGACTGCCCAGGACACGCTGACTACATCA
>DKNC01000012.1 GCA_002470135.1 Actinobacteria bacterium UBA7398
AGACTGCTTGGTTTAATAGCAAAGCCGCTGGTATTAATTTTTATTAGACTCTCTATATGTCGGCTCAATGGTTGATGCGAACGTTAGATTTTCGCGGAAAAAATCTGACAAAAGTTGAGTATCAAAAGCAATTGCCGAGAGCACGGTTAGATGTCGATGGCGCGATGGCAGCAGTAACTCCAATCATTAATACCGTCCGTGACGGGACCGAAATTTCGGTTCGAGATTTAGGAGAACGATTTGATGGGGTGCGACCAACTTCAATAAGAGTTCCGCATGAGGTAATCGAAAAATCTTTGGCGGAATTGCCATCAGAAATTCGAAGTGCGCTTGAAGAATCAATTCGTAGAGTGAAAATTGTGCATACGGCGCAAGTGCGTTTAGAAAGTACCGTAATCGTAGTTGATGGTGGCAGCGTAATTGAGCGATGGATCCCAGTAGATCGAGTCGGACTCTATGTGCCAGGTGGAAATGCAGTTTATCCAAGTTCGCTTGTAATGAATGTTGTACCAGCCCAGATTGCAAAAGTTAAAAGCATCGCAATCGCTTCACCGCCGCAGAAAAATAATAGTGGTTGGCCACATCCAACGATTCTCGCGACTGCAGCGCTACTAGGTGTAGATGAGGTTTATGCAATGGGGGGAGCACAAGCGATCGCTAGTTTTGCATACGGAATCGCATCCGATGATCGAAGTAAAATGATTTGCGATCCTGTGGACCTTGTTACTGGTCCTGGGAATATTTATGTAGCTGCGGCTAAACGAGCGCTGCGTGGCAAAATTGGAATTGATGCAGAAGCTGGACCAACTGAAATTGCAGTGATTGCGGACGAGAGTGCAATCGCAACCGAAGTTGCCTCCGATTTAATCAGCCAAGCCGAACATGATGTGATTGCTGCTGCGATCCTGATTACCGATAGCGCAAAACTTGCGGACGATGTCCAAATTGAATTGTTAAAACGAATCGCAAATACGAAACATAAATCTCGAATTTTAGAGGCGCTAACTGGGGTGCAATCAGCTATTGTTTTAGTTTCATCGATCGATCAAGCAATTGATGTAGCGAACGCGTATGCAGCCGAACACCTAGAACTACAGTTTGTCGGCGCTGCCCAAAAAGCAACGCAAATACGAAATGCCGGCGCAATCTTTATTGGTCGCTTTTCGCCGGTTTCGCTCGGTGATTATTCGGCTGGATCAAATCATGTTCTCCCAACCGGCGGTTGCGCCTGCCATTCCAGCGGGCTATCAGTACAAACATTTCTTCGCGGCGTACACGTGATTGAATATTCCGAAGCAGCTTTCACCGCGATCGCGCAAAATGTAATCACCCTCGCGAACGCTGAAGATTTACCAGCACATGGCGAGGCCATCAGAGCCAGGTTGGAAACGTTATGAGTAAATGGTCTTCGTGGTTGCCACTTCGCCAAGAACTTCGAGAACTTTCACCATATGGTGCCCCTCAATTAGATGTATCAGTTCGATTGAATACGAACGAAAACCCGTACTCGCTATCTCCAGAAGTTTGTGCTGAAATTATTAATCGGATCAAAGACGTGGTTACAAATTTAAATCGCTATCCCGATCGCGATGCCTTAACTCTGCGAGGCGAATTAGCGAACTATATAAATATGCAATCTGAAACTGATTTTACTTTTACAAATATTTGGGCTGCGAACGGAAGTAATGAAATTTTACAGAGTATTTTCCTGGCATTCGGCGAAAAAGCTATGGGATTCTTGCCATCGTATTCGATGCATCCTTTAATAGCTAAAACCGCGAAATGCGAATGGGTTGCGGGCTCGCGCGAACCCAATTTCTCATTAGATATAGTTAAAGCATCATTAGCGATTGCAGATGCAAAACCTAATTTGGTTTTTGTTACGACGCCAAATAACCCAACTGGAACTGCGATAGAAATTAGTGATCTGCAATTGCTAGCTGATGAATGTAAAAAAATAGGTGCGCTTTTAATTATTGATGAGGCTTACGCTGAATTTGCTTCTAGGGAATCTGCCGTAACTTTAATTGCTAAAAATTCACATGTTCTAGTGGTAAGAACTATGAGTAAGGCTTTTGCATTCGCTGGAGTTAGAGTTGGCTATTTAGTTGCAAATTCGGAAGTCATTGATGCGCTCTTGTTAGTTCGGTTGCCGTATCACTTGGGCTCATTAACCCAAGCTGCAGCATCGGCTGCAATTTCGATGAGCGATCGGTTATTGTCGGATGTAGCAAAACTAAAAGTTGCTAGATCCGAAATGGCCAGCGCTTTGATTTTGATGGGTCTTAATGTAGTAAATAGCGATGCAAATTTCATAGCATTCTCAGGTTTTAGTAAATCAGAAAAGGAAGTTTGGGCAGCGCTGGTCCAATCTGGAATCTTAGTTCGTGATATCGGGATTCCCGGATACTTAAGGGTCACAATTGGTACCGCAGCGGAAAATGCCAAATTTTTATTAGCCCTTCAAGAAGTATTAGCTAATGGGTAAACTTACCCAATTACTTTCCCCAATCTCTTAGAGGTGAGAACTAATGACCAACCAACGTAGCGCAAAAGTAAAACGCAGTACCAAAGAATCTAGCGTGATAGTTGACTTATTAATTGATGGAACTGGAAAAATTCAAGTGGAAACCGGAGTTCCTTTCTTTGATCATATGCTCTCGCAATTGGGAAAACATTCCGGTTTTGACTTAATCGTAAAAACGCAAGGTGATATTGATGTTGATTCCCACCACACGGTTGAAGACACTTCACTTGCCTTTGGCCAAGCGCTTAGGGAAGCGCTTGGTGATAAGAGCGGGATCCGTAGATTTGGTGATGCGACTGTGCCACTTGATGAAGTTTTAGTGCAAGCTTCCGTAGATCTTTCGGGAAGACCTTATTTAGTTCATCGTCAACCTGAAATTGNNGAACTTTTGATACAACTTTAGGCAAACATATTTGGGAATCAATCGTTGCAGAAGCGCGCATTGCCCTGCACATTCGAGTTCTTGAAGGCAGAAATGCCCACCATGTTCTTGAAGCACAATTCAAGGCAGTTGCCCGAGCGCTACGGGATGCAGTTGCAATTGATGGACGTACAAGTGGGGTTCCTTCTACTAAAGGCGTTCTTTGATAGCTATTTTGGATTATGGATCGGGAAATATTCGATCTGCCGAACGTGCATTTGCAACGACTGGTCTCCCAGTAGTTGTAACTAGGGATCCTAAAATTTGCGAGGACGCATTAGGTCTAGTAGTTCCAGGTGTTGGCGCGTTCGCGTCATGCATGGCAGGTTTTCTTGCTGTCGATGGCCCAAGTATTTTGAAAAGTAGAATTAAAAACAGCCGACCAATTTTGGGAATTTGTGTGGGTATGCAAATTCTCTTTAACATCGGCACCGAAAATGGCGCAACCAAGGGTCTTGAAATTTGGCCAGGCGAAGTCTCTGCAATAAATAATGAAATTTTGCCGCATATGGGTTGGAATAGCG
>DKNC01000020.1:0-7987 GCA_002470135.1 Actinobacteria bacterium UBA7398
AATCCTTCACCCGCCACCAGCATTAAGAAAGGAATTTCTTGAAAGTAGAAAATCTTAATGAAATTCCCAGTTGTAGAGTCATTCTTGTTGGTGCAATGGGTGTTGGAAAATCAACTGTGGGTAAATTGTTGTCAGAGACTCTTAGCTGGAAATATATTGATAATGACTATGAATTATCTAAAATCGCTTCCATGTCAATGAAACAGTTAGCTCAATTAGATGTTCCAACTTTACATACTCTCGAATCAGATTACCTTAACGATATTCTAACTCGACCAACTCCATTGATTGCTGGAGCAGCAGCATCGATTGCCGATAATTTAGATTTAATAGATGCCTTAGAAAATGAGTTCACAGTCTATTTATATTCACCGCTTGAGAATCTAATGAAAAATGCAGGAACGACAGGTGTTGGCCGCCAAGGATTAATTGAAAATCCATCGGAAGTTATCCGCGAACGCTTTGAGCGGCGTGACCCGAGATATCGCAGAATTGCCTCTCTAATAATTGACATAAGCGTAGGCCCAGAGATTGCTGTGAAATTAATCGTAGAGAAGCTAAAGGCATAGATAACTATGTTCTTCCCCAGAACCTTTGGTAGCACTAGAATGGTGTCCGTAAATGTTGCAGAAATGGGGGCCAAGTGAATTCAATTCATTTCGGCATGATTGGTCTTGGCCGTATGGGCGCCAATATTGTCCGCCGCCTGTCTCAGCACGAAATTTCCTCTGTAGTTTATGACCACTCTCCAGAGGCGATAAAGCAATTAGCTGCTGAAGGATCTATTGCCTCATCAAATTTGCCAGATTTTGTTTCCAAACTGACAACTCCGCGCACTGTGTGGATTATGGTTCCATCTTCAGAAGTGAATGCAACTATTGATGAATTATCAAAACTACTTTCACGCGGCGACACAATAATCGATGGTGGAAATAGCTATTACAAGGATGACTCAGTCCGCGCAACAAAATTGGCTACACATGGAATTAATTTTGTAGATATTGGCACTAGTGGTGGAGTTCATGGCCTCACACGAGGCTATAGCTTGATGATTGGTGGTGAAAAGGAAGTTATCAATAAACTTGAACCAATTCTTAAAGCGCTGTCACCTGGCGTTGATTCTGTTGAACGAACAGTAGGGCGAACTGGTGTTCCATCACAGAGCGAATATGGCTATCTCCATTGTGGCCCCCATGGAGCTGGTCACTTTGTGAAGATGATTCACAACGGTATTGAGTACGGGATGATGGCGGCAATTGCAGAAGGACTGGCGATTTTCGAAGCTGCCGATGATATGGCACACCCTTATCAATTTGATATTCCAGAAATAACTCAACTCTGGCGGAGAGGTAGCGTTATAGAGTCTTGGCTTTTGGATTTGACTGCGCAATCACTACAAGAGAGTCCCCAACTTCTTGAGTATTCATCATCTGTGAGTGACAGTGGTGAAGGGCGTTGGGCAGTTGAAGCAGCCCTTGAATCTGGAGTCCCGGCATACGTCTTGAGTGCTGCTTTATATTCACGATTTGCTTCCCGGGATAATGATGAATTTGCTAATCGAGTACTCAGTGCAATGCGGAGTAAATTCGGCGGCCATAAGGCTTAAGTTCGTAAATAACGGGATTCTTTCCTTTTTCCCTTGAAGTACTTCAAAAGCTACATGATTTTTATCTTCTCACCCGAGAGTCATTTAAGTGCTCGTTTCAATTACTTTAATCGGTAGAGAATTTCACCTGCATTTTCATTAATTAATGTCTCTGAGTCATTTTCATAATCCGAAAGAAAGAACACAGAGGGATCAAGATATTTCAGGTTCATAGATTCTGTTCTATTCTTCGAGATTCCCGTGGAAAGTGTTACCGTGATTCGGCACTGTTCTCCCTTTGCTGGAGAAAAACTTCCTGCCCCCCTTAGATGCGAGGAATGTGCCATCAAGGTTTTTGACACTCCTTCAAACTTTTCCATTTGAGATGAGAAGTACTCTCGGCAATGGTACCCAATATCTTCAAGCTCCTTATGTGTAATTGAAAACTCGTCTATGTGGGGAGCAAAGAGAATTACTTCGCCACCATCTTGAATGATTGGTTCCACTTTGTACATACCTTTTGCAGCTGTCCAAATATCCTGATATCTCGATGGAATTATTGAGACTACGCGTTTCATTGGTTTGTCTAGAAATCTAATGTGTTTCTTCGCCGATATTGCTGAGGCATACTCCCAAGCAGTGTGCGGAGCACCAAATGATAGAGATGAAATTGTGCTAGAACCAGTTTCTACAACAAGACAAAGAGCAAGTAGTGGTACTTCTATTTTGCTGGCAGCTAGATTGATCATTTCACGCACTGGGGTAATCCCCAAAGTACCAATAATTTCTGCACTAGAAATTATTGCTCCAAGCCAATGAGAGGAATCAATCATTTCTTGACCAGAAACACCTGGGAACAAGTATTTTGCTCCGCCACTGAAGCCCACCACTTCGTGTGGGAAAACGGGACCAATGATTATGACTAAATCGGATTCGGTGATTAATCTATTGATTGATATGGGAACCTCAGAAGTTATTTCTCCCAATGAGATTTCTGAGATTTCTTCTGCGGTTATTACTCCTAGATGTGCAAAGGTTGAAGGATCCCACCACTCATGATTATAAACTTACATCTTCGGATATTTTTGAATAGATGATTGATTTTCACCCGCCAAAAATTTATCGATTGCTTCAAGAGACATGGGAGCATGTGTACCTAGTGCAATCAGGGCAGATAAAGATTTTGCTGTGGGAGATATTGCATCATAAAAAATTGGCAAAATTAACGGTAGGGGACACGAGCGTGTTCCATCGGGTATAACAAGAGTAATTTTCTTACCACTGAAATCGATAGTCTCTAAAGCCTTAGCTATAAACTCTGAAATTTCCTTTTTAGAGAGATCACTATCAAAAGTGCCAATAAATCCATTTTCTCCGAGTGAGCTTCCCAGTAAATTACTTGGTACTTGTCTTGCGGACATAGGTCAAAATTAGCAGTGATTGCCTATAAGTAGAACAAGTCTGCAATAGAGTCCTTATATGAATTCAGCTAATATTTGGGTGATAGGTCCTATTGCCTGGGATACAGTTCTTTATGTACCCCACATTCCGACCTCTGGAAGATTTGTCCATGCGAGCTCTCATCAAGAAAGACCTGGAGGGCAAGGATTCAACCTTGCTTCTGGCATCTGCAGTGCAAACCTTCCAGTTAATCTTGTCGGGTATGTTGGGAATGATTCAGAAGGATTGAATCTAATGAAAGCTATTTCAGAAAGTGGCCTTTCAGCTGAGTATATTGAAACTTTTGATACTCCTTCACCGCATGTGACCATTCTTGTCGAAGAATCTGGTGAGAGAACAATGATTGGAATGGAAAAAAATTTACTTGCAGAAATATCATCTGCATCGATTCCATTTGCTCCGGGAGACATTGTCGTTTGGCCATTTTGGCTAGACGCATTCTTTCCAATGCTTCAGGAAGTACGTGAGAAATGCACAGTGATCATCGGTTCAAACTCTCTTCAGAGTCAGCATGAAATAACAGGCGATATTTTGGTAGTTTCAAGTAGTGAAGTTGAACATCCTGAAATTATAAATAAATTCAAAGCCAAATTTTCTAAAGTTATTATTACAGATGGGGCGAATGGCTCTAAACTCTTTCAAGATAACAAAGAATTCACAATTTCAGCAATGGAAATCAATGTTGCAGATTCAACTGGTGCTGGAGACTCTTTTCTGGCCGGAGTTGTACTATCTCAGTATGAGAATAGATCTGCCTCAGATATGCTACGAGTGAGCACTGTTTGGGCGGGGTTAACAACTGCAAATCAACAGTCAAACCCAGTTCTATGGAAATTTGTGTCTCAAGAAGTCCACAAAGCTAAATTTATGAAGTAATCCAACCACCACTAATATTGATTGCCTGCCCTGTCATATAGCTTGATTCTGATGACAGCAGAAAAGTTATTAAGTCAGCGCATTCTGTGGCAGTTCCAAAGCGATTGAGGGGAATCAATTCCACTCTCTTCTGAATAATGTCTTCAATAGGTAAGTTTTGTTCTTTTGCTAGCCGCTCACTTACTTTAGTTTGCATAGGGGTTTCGATGAGACCTGGGCAAATTGCATTGACCCTTACACCTCTTTTTGCAAATTCGAAAGCAAATGTTCGGGTCAAGCTTAAAACCGCTGCCTTAGTCGCTGCGTAGGGACCCACATTAGAGTTGGTTACCACTTTTGCTCCTGCAGAACTTATATTTACAATTGAACTGCCCGCCGGCATCATCGCACCAATATTGGAAGTTAAATCCCAGACAGATTCAAAATTTATTGAGAAGAGGTCCCTAATATCAGCGATTGAATAATCAAAAACATTTTTTGTTTCAATTTTTCCAGCAGCATTGACCAAACCGTTCACACCAATTGAAGCTGCAATTAGTAGGTTTCTATCATTTTGTTTAGAGACATCTGCATAGACTATTTCCACTTTTGTGTTAGACAAGAAATCAAAATTGCTACCAGGCAGGTCAACGACAATGAGATCGTGACCAGAACTAAGAAGTTTCAGAGCTGTGGCCTTGCCAATTCCACTGGCAGCGCCAGTAACCACAAATTTCACTTTATGGTGTTTCAATACTTATATATGGTGTTCCGGGTTCAATCTCGTCATCTAATTTTACTAAAAGTTCTATAACTTTGCCCGCAACTGGAGATTCAATATCAACGGTAGCCTTATCAGTCTCAACTGATATCAAAGTTTCACCGATGTGAATGTCTTGTCCTGGATGGACTTTAATGTCGACTACAAAAGCAGAATTCACATTTTCTCCAACTCGTGGCATCTTTACTTTGGTATGCACTGTCTACCTCCTATTGTTTCTCTTTATGATTTTTTCATCGGCTAACTTGTTAAGTTCTTCAGGAGTCAGATTGAGAATCTCCCTTAGAATCTCTTCGGTGTGTTCTCCAAAGTTTGGAGCAACTTCTGGCCCTAGGTTGCGGCTAAATTTGAATCTCATTGGAGAAGTAATGTTGGGGGTAAGGCCAATTCCAGGCTGATCTTGGAGAGAGAAAATTGGATTCTGTTTTGAAGCCCTTGGGTCATTCTTGAGTAGTTCCTCAAAACTTTGATACTTGGACCAACTCACTTTATGTGTTACAAAAAGAGGGATTAATTCCCCCAAGTTCTTAGAGGACACAACTTTCTCAATGATTTGTGCTATTGATTCTCTATGTAGATATCGTTGACCTTCATTCTTAAAATCTGCTGAAGTAATCTTTTCAAGTTCTGCTAAAGAACCTTCTATATCCAGTGCAAGCTTGAGAGAATTCCATTGCCTAGAAGTCAAACCAACTAACATGATTTGCTTATGATCTGCTGTTAGAAAATTCCTACCAAAGGATCCGTAGAGATAATTACCATCTTGAGCAATCGTTTCTTCCCCAATATAGGCTTGAGAAAGACGGCCAAGGGCGCCAACTACAGAAAGTGCAACATCTGAGAGAGCGATTGACACTAATTCACCTTCACCTGTTAATAGTCTTTTCCGCTCGGCAGCCAAAATTGCAATTGCAACGAGATTTCCCAGTATTAAATCCCAAGTTGGTAAAACACTATTGGTCGGAAAATTGGAATTCTTTGGCCCTGTGATCACTGGATAACCAAAAGCAGGGTGAACTGTGTAATCAACTTCACTTGAGCCGTCAAAATTACCGGTCACTGAAATCATAATAACATCAGCTCTTTTCTTGCGAAGTTCTTCATAACTCAGCTGATCATTAGAAGTGAGATTAGTTAGAAATATCCCAGAACCTTCACCAGGCGCTGTTATTAGGTCAGAGATTAATTCTCTGCCTTTTTCGTTTTTCATGTCCACTTGAATTGATTTCTTTGAACGGTTTAAGCCAGCCCAAAAGAGTGATCCCTGGGACTTCGTTATTGGCCAACGATTGAAATCAAGTCCTCCTCCGAGAGGGTCAAAGCGAATTACTTCTGCACCCAGTTGAGCCAACGTGAGGCCGCCCAGGGGAGCGGCCACAAAAGCCGAACCCTCAATAACTCTTAAACCAGAAAGAATCGGTAGTTCGGAGGCCATATTTATGACATTCGCTCTTCGATCGGGCCAGATTTTGGAGTAGGGAAATAATTCTGACCGATCCCAGAGGCTCTCTTTGGGATCATGACACTTCTGAACCAAGTCACAATTTCGACACCATCTTGGTTTAACCCTCTGGTGAACATCGAAATTATTCCCATATCTGGTTTAGAGGCGGACTCGCGGACATCTGTACAAATACTCTCTGCATACAAAGTATCTCCAACATAAACCGGGTGGGTAAGTTTAATATCTGTCCAGCCCAGGTTAGCCACCGCATTTTGACTCATATCAATGACAGAGATTCCTAGAATAATTGCAACGGTGAGACCAGAATTAACAATTATCTTTCCGTTTGACACGGGATTAGATAGAGCAAGATGAGCGTTAAAATGATTTTGATTAGTATTACAAGTTAATTGCGTGAACCATGTGCAGTCGGTCTCGCTTATAGTACGGCCGAAAGGATGCTCATACGAATCTCCAACAACAAAATCCTCATAAAATCTACCTAGTACAGCTTTGTGTTTAGCCATTATCATCTCCATCCATTGGAAGCTTCAAACCAGCAGCGATACCTTTTGAATAAATCATTTCAGCCATTTTCCTTGTTGCCTCATCAATCATTTTACCTTCATAGAGAAAAGCACCAGCGGACTTTTCTGATCCAGCAGATTGATTAAAGTGCGCCATAATTTTGCAAGATTTTTCAAAAACCTTTTGAGAGGGTGTAAAAATTGAATTTACAAGCTCAATTTGTGATGGGTGAATCACCCACTTTCCGTCGTAGCCAATTGAAGCTGATAACTGGGACCTAAGTTTTAGCCCAGACTCATTGCCGAGGTCACTAAATGGACCATCAATTGCTAATAAGCCATTTGCTCGTGCCGCAGTTAGTATTGAGAACAAGACGTGGTGATAAGCATCTTCGCCTGGATAATTGACGGGATTCTCACCGATATTCAAAACCTGCATCCCCATATTTGCAGCAAAATCTCCAGGACCGAAAATTAGGGATATTGTGCGTGTGCATGCACTTGCAATTTCGGCAACATTTATTAGCCCACGCGCTGACTCAATTTGAAGTTGAATTTTTGTTTGATTAACCAATCCTAAAGAAAGTTCCAATTCGGTCAATCTGTGACAAATTTCCTTTACTTGCTCTGGAGCCTCAATCTTAGGGATGATTATCGAGTCAAATTTGGAAGATGCTTTTGAAATTATTTGTTCAATATCTTCGACCCCTATAAGTTGGTTTTGTTCATTTACTCGCACAGCCACCGAAGAGAAGTTAAAACCACCCTTATTTAATTCAATTATTACTAGAGATCGAGCTGCTTCCTTTTCTGAGGGGGAAACAGAATCTTCTAAGTCCAAAAATATTTCATCTGGATTTAAAAGTCGTGCTTTTTGAATCATTTTTTCACTGGAGCCAGGAACCGCCAGGACACTTCTCTTAGATAAGAAACTACTTTTTGTCATCAAGTTCCCTTTTGATTTCTTGATTATGTTGACCTAATTTCGGACCAGCTGAAACAATTTTGCCAGGCGTCTTGGAAAGCCGAGCCACTAAATTTTGCATGAGAATCCCGTCTACCTTTGTGAAGCTTTCTCTAGCAATAAAATGTGGGTCTTCAATAACTTGTTGCATGTTATAAACTGGAGCAATTGCTGCATCTGCCGCTTCAATGGTTTCAATCACTTCTTTAGATGTTCTGGTTCCGATCCACCTACTTGTTAATTCTTCAAGAGCTTCTCTATTCTCAAAACGAGATTGGAAGGATGTGAACCGGGGATCGCCTCCCCCTCCTACGGTTTCTATAAGCCGCTTAGCCACAGTTTCTGCTGAAGCAGAAAGTGCTACCCAAAC
>DKNC01000020.1:8022-12600 GCA_002470135.1 Actinobacteria bacterium UBA7398
AAGACTGAGTCAACGAGATCAATATCTACAATTTGTCCTTGTCCGGTTAATTTTGCGTGATAAATCGCAATCATGGCTGAGAAAGATCCCACTAAAGCAGTTACCTCATCGGTTAATGCAATGGGTGGCAACAGTGGACCCCCATCAGGTTCACCTAAAAGTGAAGAAAGGCCTGAAAGAGCTTCCGCAATTGTCGCAAAGCCAGGCTTTTGTGAATACGGACCTGTCTGTCCGAAGCCAGACACTCTCAAAACTACTAATTTAGGATTTCTTGATATCAATTGCTCAGGATCAAGCCCGAGTTGCTCTATTTTTCCTGGTCGCATGTTCTCTATCAATAAATCTGCAGAATCAATGAGTTTTTTTAGAATAGAAAGATTTTCATCATTCTTTAAATCCAATACGAGTGAGCGCTTTCCACGATTGACTAATTTCCACCAGAGTGAATCAGTTTCACCCGGCTCAGTCCAACCCATAGATCTTGTGGAGTCCCCAGAAGGCCTTTCAATTTTAATTACGTCAGCTCCGTAATCTGCAAAATACTTCGCTACCCCTGGGCCAGCTACCACTGTTGATAAGTCTATAACTTTGAGGCCTAGAAGTGGTCCCGCATGTTCTTTAGAAGTCATTAGGTAGTCCTATGTAAAGGCACAAGGAATGCCCGCTCGAAAGTACATACCAATTCAGAATTCTGATTTATCCCCGAGGTCTTCACACTTACGATTCCTTGATCTTCTTTTGATTTTGAAAGCCTCTTCTCTAAAATCTCGGTAGAAGCGTAAATAGTGTCACCATGAAAAACGGGTAACAGATGCTTAAGTTCTTTAACACCCAAACTTACAATTGCTTTTCCTGAAACATCGGCCACGGACATTCCTGTTAATAATGCATAGATATAGGTACCGACAACAATGTTTTTGCCTTGTGGCATCTCCAAATTGGCATAGTGAGAATCAACATGAAGTGGGCTACCAGCCATCGTTAGCATGCAGTAGAGATGATCTTCGGACTCGGTTATGGTTTTCCCTGGCCAATGGCGGTAAATGTCCCCGACCTCAAATTCATCATAAAAGCGCCCATACCGATCAGTTCGGGCATCAAATTCACGTGTCATAGCCGATCCTTGCCCTTAGTCCTTGAAGTTCTTGACCATACCTTAAACCTAGCCCTCTTTTTAGTNNACTAAAAAGAGGGCTAGGTTTACTTTTGATTCATGAGCGCCTCAACCATTGCCAGCATAAGCGTCGCCACAGTTGCTGGGGAACTTCCTGCACCAGTTGTTTTTGGTGATTGGATTATGAAAACAAGAGAGTATGTGGTTGTCCGAGTAACTCTGAATTCAGGAATAGAGGGCTGGGCATTTACCCTTACGCGTGATGGCGCGGTCGCTGAGCAAATCCGAAAGACATTAAAGAATATCTACTTGGGAACAAATGCTGAAGAAGTTGAAAAAACATACACAACCGCATTACGTAGAAGTTTGGCCTCACATTCTGCTGGGCTGGGCCTGAGAGCCTTGTCAATTCTAGATTTGGCTACTTGGGATGCACGTGCAAAGCAGTCAAACCAGTCCATTTCAAAACTACTTGGTGGAACTCTTGAGCCAATGCCGGCTACAGCGATCATTGGATATCCACCTGCAAATATGGGGGGCGTCGAGGTATTTGAACAAGTAAGTGAACTTTACAAAAAGGGTTGGCGTAGATTCAAAGCACCGGTAGGAACAAGTAATCTGTCAACTGCTGAACGGTTACTAGCAGCACGCAAGGCAGCTCCAGATGCGTGGATTGGTTGTGATGCTGCTTGGATATTTGATGATGTCGATTCTGCGTTGGGTTTACTGAATCTAGTAGGGGATGTTAATTTAGGCTGGTTTGAAGATGTTTTTCCACCGGGAAATGCTCAAATTGTTTCCGACCTTCGACGACAAACTAAAATCCCTATCGCTATGGGCGATGAACAAGGAGGAATTTATTACCCAGAATCTTTAATTGCAAAATCTGCTGTTGATGTCGTACGCATTGATTTGACCTGTATGGGTGGAATTACAGGGGGGAAGAAAATAGTAAAACAGTGTCTTGATTCAAGAATAGATTTTGCGCCACACATGTTTGCACATGTCCATAGTCAAGTTTTTAGTGCTTGGGGCCATACATCAGTGCCAATTGAATGGGGAGTTCCTTGGACTGGAGTAGATCCTTACGCAGACAGCCTTTGCCAACCTCAAATCTTGACGGGTGGCAATATGGGTCCACTTCCAGAAGAGAATGGTTTTGGAAATCTAGTAAACAAGGATTGGATTCACTCGCAACAATTTGATGATCCGGACGGAATTTTTAGCTAAATTTCGGGAAATAGCCTCTTTACAATCTCCTCTGGCACTGCACCGATTCTCGAAAGTATAGGTTTTCTCTTCTCAAAATTTATAATCGTGGAAGCTATTCCTGAAATCTTTCCAGCGTCTAATATGTATTCAACGCCATCTTTAATCTTTAAACTTATGTCTTTGGTGGTGAGCGGTAAACCAAGTCCTGGGATTGCCGCAGCGGCGACAACACAAGGCCCAGATATCTCAAGTAACTTCTTTACATTTTCATCTATCGGAATATTTACCGCGACTAGTTCCTTAAATCCATTTGCATTTACTCGCATAGATTCATCTCGAGGAAGGACTAATGTCAATTGTCCAGTCTGAATATACTCCTTGATTTCCTGACTAAAGCTAGGAATAGTCACTTCACCATCCATTTGAGAAATTGAAGAAAAAATCATTGAAAGAATGTATTCCTCTGAATTTTCCCTTAGAAGATTCAAATCGGTAATAGCCGAGGCATTTTGCGCATCACATACAATTATGTAGCCAGAAGTTGCCGGTAAAATAACCAAGCGCCCAGCATGTATGGCTGCTGAAACGTCCGTAATCGTTTTACTGCTAATTGATTTCTTAGCAATAGACCTGGTAATGCCCAAATTTCCTCGAATCAACATTGATAGGGCTATTCCTTATAGCCTCTCTTATATTACAATCCCAATGCATGAATGAATAGGTGAAACTGAGGGCAAATAGAGACCATGGCAAAGAGCGAAAAAACAGGTGATGTAAAGCAAGCGCGCGCAACGATCAGAGACGTTGCACGAATTGCAAAAGTTGACCCAAGCCTTGTGTCTCGGATTGTTAATAATGATCCTAAAGCAAGCGCATCTCCCGCAACACGTCAGCGTGTTTTGGATGCAGTACAAGAATTAGGCTACCGTGCCAATTCAGCTGCAAGAATGTTGAAAACTGCTCGTACTCAGATGATTGGTCTATTACTGCCCGATTTAGCTAACCCCATGTATTCCGCAATAATTAATGGAGTTGAGCAGCGCTGTAAAGAACTTGGATATGGAATTTTGATTGGTGACCATGCTGAGGGAGATTCCGAAAAGACTTTTAGAGATTTACTTGAGCGTGGGCAAGTTGATGGACTTTTAATTGCTTCAGGAACCTTGTCGGATACTTTCCTGAAGAAGGAAATTTTGGATCACTATAAATCAGTTGTGGTGGTCAATCGCCGTGTCAAAGGAGTATCAGCCAGCGTTACTGTCAATGATGAATTAGGAGCATCACTAGCTGTTGATCACCTGGCCCAATTTGGAGCCAAATCAATTGCTGGAATATTCGGCCCACCAAATATAGATACAACACAAAGACGCCGAAAAGGTTTCGAAAGTGCAGCCACAAGAAATAAGCTTAAGCAGATAGTGATTGAGGGAGATTCTTGGGGTATGGAAGCAGGCAGAAAAGCAGGTCTTGAGTTACTAACAAAGAAGGCAAGACCTGATGTTGTTTTTGTATCAACAATCATGATGGGAATTGGATTCATTCGAGCAGCACACGAATTAGGCATACGAATCCCAAATGAAGTGAGGGTCGCAGCCCTTCACGATAGTGATATTGCAAATTATTTGACCCCATCTTTAACAACCATTCATTTACCTACAGTAGAGATGGGGAGCCAGTCTGTGGATTTGCTCCTGAGGATTATTGGTGGAGGAATGCCTGGACATCTGATCGTGGATACCCCCCCAATTTTGGTGGTGCGCGATTCGAGCGCCAAACCTAAGCGGCAAATAGTTTAGGTCAATCGGTTGACTAACATATCCGCCTCCCATAGCCTTAGTGCGCCCGAAAAGCTCTGAACAAGGGGGATAAAAGTTGGCCCAGATTACTAAAGCGCATCACACAGGAATCTCTGTTAGGTCGTTGCGAGAATCAACCAAATTTTATAAAGAGCTTCTCGGGTTTGAAGAGGTTTTTACTTGGAATCCGCAAGCAGAATACATTGGTGTGCTTACTGGCTATCAAAATGTCGATCTCAACGCAACGATTCTAAAAATGCCTGGTGTGGATGTTTTTCTAGAACTTCTAGAGTACGGAAATGTTGATTTGAAAGATATTGACCATGGGAATGCCAATCCCGGTATTGCGCACATTGCTTTTTTTGTCGATGATGTTGATGAATGGTATCGAGAGTTAACTGAAAAAGGTGTGAAAAGTGTTTCAGCTCCAGTGACACCGACCATTGGACCAAATAA
>DKNC01000020.1:12655-14196 GCA_002470135.1 Actinobacteria bacterium UBA7398
GGGGATAAAGAGATATTAGCTTCTTTGACTAAAGCGGAGAGCTTACGTGCAAGTGTTTTGGCAACAGAGGGCATAATTGTGAAAATATGGCGACGAACCGGTCAGAAATCAAATGTGGGTATTTGGGTTGCACCCGATGCCACTCAACTTCATACCGCAATTTCAAGCTTGCCATTTTTCCCTTGGTTAGAAGTCGAAATTTGGCCATTGGCAGAACATCCAAATGATCCTAAGAGATATGGTGCAATTAAATGACCGTTATGCGAACACGACAAGCCGTAATTGAGGCACTTTCAGATGAAATGGAAAGTGACCCAAACGTATTTCTGATGGGCGAAGATATTGGATCTGGTGGTCCATTTAAAGCAACAGAAGGCCTCATTGAAAAATTTGGTGAATCTCGAGTAATTGATACACCAATTTCCGAAATGGCTTTTCTGGGTGCAGGTGTAGGAGCAGCGGCTATGGGGATGCGCCCTGTGGTTGAGATGATGTTCATTGAGTTCATTGGTGTGGCGTTAGATCAACTTACGACTCAGGGAGCCTTTTTTAGATATTTGTCCCGAGGCGCTTATCAAGTACCGTTAACGATCCGAGCAGCTGCAGGTGCAGGCATGGGATTTGGTTGTCAGCATTCACAAATTTTAGATCAATGGTTTAGGGGCAATGCGGGAATAAGCCTTGTAATTCCTTCAAATCCACAATCTATGTATGGACTTCTCAGAAGCGCTATTAGAAGCAACGATCCTGTTGTGATTCTTGAGCATAAAGGTCTATATGGTGAGAGAGGTGAAGTAATTACAGGTGAGGCTGGAATAATTCCTATTGGCCAAGCACGTAAAGTGACTGACGGTTCAGATGTAACAATTGTCGCGATTGGAAGCACAGTTTTAACTGCCAAAGCGGCACTTGATTCTCAATCCGAATGGTCTGCAGAGATTATTGATTTACAAACCTTGATCCCTTGGGACAAGTCATCAGTAATGAAATCAGTTGCAAAAACCGGCAGACTTGTTGTTGTAGAAGAGAGTTCATACTCCGGCGGGTGGGGTGCTGAGATTTGTTCTGAAGTTGTATCAAAATTGTGGGGCCAATTAAAAAGTCCTCCTCACAGAATTACATCACCAGATGCGCCAATCCCATATGCGCAAGAACTTGAAAAGAGATATTTACCAAGTTCAGAGTATGTCGTAGCTCAAATTAATGAGCTGTTAAAAACGGGCAAAAGCCCCGCCGCTTGGTGGGAAGGAGCAAAATAATGGTTACATCACTCTCACGCAGAGGCCAGCTAAACACTGAAATTGGCCGCTTAGAGCGAATGTTAGAGATACGTGCCGTAGAAGAGAGTATTCAGACTCTTTATAACGACGGACATGTGCGCGGAAGTACTCATTTAGCAAATGGTCAAGAGGCAGTTTCAGTTGGAATCGCAAGTGTCTTAAGGCCAACGGATGTTGTGACTTGTACATATCGCGGACATGCTGCAGCCCTTGCTTTAGGTGTCACACCCGAAGGTGTTCTTGGTGAAATTTGTGGGCGAG
>DKNC01000020.1:14261-14553 GCA_002470135.1 Actinobacteria bacterium UBA7398
TTTGGAGATGGATCAACAAATATTGGTGCATTCCATGAAACGCTTAATATGGCAAGTATATTCAAGCTGCCTGTCATATTCGTAATTGAAAACAATCTTTATGGCGAATACACACGTATTAATCTCAGTACGCCAATAGAAGATTTGGCTGACAGAGCTGATTCATATGCAATGCGCAAGGAAATAGTGGATGGGCAAGATGTTGACGCTGTTATTAAAGCAATTCAATCAGCAGTAGATTTTGCTCGGGCTGGGAATGGTCCTTCGCTAATTGAGGCTAAGACTTATCGTT
>DKNC01000020.1:14559-23570 GCA_002470135.1 Actinobacteria bacterium UBA7398
AACAAACTGATTGCAAAAGGTACCTTGAGTCAGGCTGACCTCGAAAAAATGAAATTAGATATCGCGGCTCGAGTCACCAAAGCTATAGAGACTGTTTTAGAAAGTGATGGCCCAGACTTGAGCACACTTATGCAACATGTGAGTGAGAAAGGGTAATCAAGGAAAATGAGTGAATCTGAAGTAGTTCCTAGCGGATATGCCTCGACTCTTTTTGATTTAAAAGATCGAGTGGCAGTGATTACTGGTGGCGGTAGCGGTTTAGGGGCCGCTATCGCTATCGGCTACGCACAAGTGGGCGTAAAGGTAGCGCTACTAGATGTCAATAGCGAAGGAATGCTGGAAACAGAATCAATAATTAATGCTCAGGGTGGTGTTGCAAAGAGTTTTAAGTGTGATGTAACCTCAAAAGAAGATCTGACATCGACTTCATTAGAGATTTTAAAGAGTTTTTCTCGAGTAGACATCTTGGTCAATAGTGCAGGATCAGCCTTTCGATGCCCGGCAGAGGATTTCCCTGAAGATAAATTAGATTTTATTCTAAATCTAAACTTAAAAGGAACGTATCTAGCTGGACAAGTTTTTGGAAACATCATGCTAAAACAGCAAAAAGGAAGCATTATAAACATTGCTTCAATTGGTGGCTTTAATGCATATCCACTTGCAAGTGCATATTTAGCATCCAAGGGTGGTGTTGTTCAGTTAACAAGGTCTTTTGCTTTGGAATGGGGATCTCGGGGGGTTAGGGTAAACGGTATTGGCCCAACTTTAATGGATTCACCTCTGACTAAAAAAGCTGCCACAACCACATCTGTCACAGCAGATTTCATTAAAGGAAGAATGCTCAGAGATCGCTTAGGTTTACCACGGGAGTTACTTGGAGCTGCAATATTTTTGGGAAGCGATGCATCTCTTTTAGTTAATGGTCACACAGTAATGTGTGATGATGGATATCTGATTGCCTAAGATATGAAAATAGCAAAGGTAAGCGTCGCAACAATTAACCACATATTGCCTGTGCCGATTATCTACGGCAATTGGATTATGGATCATCGGGAATTTGCCCTTGTCCGTGTGGATTTAGAAGATGGCACTGCGGGATTTGCCTATGGCTTAACTCGAGATGGACCGATAAGTGCAATTGTGCATCGCTCGATTGCACCCTGCTATATAGGTAAAGAACTTACTAATCCAAGTGACTTGTTTTATGGTGCGCTTTGGACAAATCATGCAGTTCACGCTGCAGGAATAGGGATGCGTGCTCTTTCATTAGTTGATATTGCTTGTTGGGATGCATTCGCTCGAGTTGCGGATAAATCATTTCAAGAATTACTAGGAGGTGAACTTTGTGATCTACCTGCAACTGCGATAGTTGGCTATCCACCCACCATGCAACCCGAAGAGCTTGCCAGGCAGATTAAAGATTTACAGAAACGAGGATGGAATAGATTCAAAATTCCTATTTCTCCAGATCTAGAACTTTCTGAGGCACGTTTAAGAGCGGCACGAGAAGCTGCACCAACAGATTGGGTGGGCTTTGATATTAATATGGTATTAAGAACAAGTGAGGCTGTGCTTGATTTTGAAAAACGGATTAGAGATTTAAAACTTGGGTGGATAGAGGATGTGGTCCCACCAGGTGATGCTGGGATGGTAGCTAGAGTAAGAGCCGGATCAAAAACTCCGGTAGCAATGGGTGATGAGCAAGGTGGTTCGTATCACCCAGAAGCACTTTTGACCGCAGGTGCTGTGGATGTAATTAGAGTCGATGCAACGACCAATGGCGGAGTGACCGGCTTAAAGAAGTCACTAGAACGTGCGCATAATGCACAAGTGAAAGTCTCACCTCACATGTTTCCGCATTTACACTCACGACTCCTTCCTATTTTTGGCTTCAAAGATGTACCGATTGAGTGGGGAATCCCGGGTACCGGTGTGCATCCGATGGATGATGGTCTAGAGCAACCTGTTATTGAAAATGGGATGATGAAACCCCTTACAACCACCGTGGGATTAGGCAAGTTGGTGGACTACAAGTGGATAACGGCGCAGCAGGTTACCGATCAGTTAGGCGCGCTAGAACAAATTCCCCGAGCGTGCCTTAAGTAGAACTACCTGAAAAACTCTCAAATTGCTCTAGTCAAACGCTTGACTTGGCCGTTCCGTAGGTCTAATTTTCATTTACAACAAGCTTGTCAGTTTCACCCCGGAAATTGGCCGCTCAAGTAATCGCACAATTAACCTCAGACATAGGAGCGAAAATGAAGGATCAAGTCGGAGCAAACGCCACAGACAGCGGCGTCAATCGTAGAGATTTCCTTAAAGTTGGAGCCACTGCGGCGGCAGTTGCAGGTGCAAGTTCCGTGGGTATGGCTGAATCAGCTTCTGCAGCTTCATACAACCCTAAGAAATTTGCAGGCACTACTGTAAAAATCTTATTGGTGGATGGAGAAAGAGATCAAGAAGGCATCAAAGACAAGATCTCTGAGATTCAAAAAACTCATGGTATTAAAGTTGAAGTAACAGCATTAGCACTTGGAGCTCAGCTAGAAAAAATTCAATCTGTGCTACATGCGCCAACTTCAGAGTACGACATCATCGACAATCTAGGGTTTACGGTCTCTGGTGTTGTGGGTGGCGGACTGTTTACAAAATTAAATGATTACATTGCAAATAAGGAACTAACAGCATCTAATTACAATTACCCAGCAGATTTTCCTGCAGGCCAACTAGATTATACAAGTCGCTATGACGTTGCTAATAATAAATTTGGTGGTAAAGATGTTTACCTAATTCCTGGAATGCACTCCGGTTCAGTAATTATGTTCTACCGCAAAGATTTGTTAGCTGCTGCTGGAATTCCTGTTCCGAAGAACTGGGATGACTATATTGACGCAGCGCGCAAATTAAATTCTGGCAAGATTTCAGGCACAACAATGATTGCAGCCAATGATGTGTCGCTCATTTTAGTTGATTGGTATGCACGCTTTGCTTCAATGGGTGGAAAGCTCATGTCTGGAACACCAGGGGCTAAGAATTATAAGCCAAATTTGACAGGCGCTACAGCGGTTCGTGCAGTACAACATATGATCGATTGTGCAGAAGTTTCACCTAAGGGCGTTGGTTCCTTTGGTTTTACTGAGTCAGTTGATGCTTTCTCTCGCGGTGACGTTGCACTAATGCTCTGCTGGTCAACGATTGCTGGTTCTGCATTTAACCCAGCAACATCAAAGGTTGCTTCAAAGATTGGTGCGGTACAGATTCCAGGCGATGCGAATACTTCTGGTCGTCCAATTCGCGGAGGTTGGGGACTAGGAATTCCTAAGAATCTTCCACAGAAGCGCAAGGATGCAGCGTGGATGGTAATGCAATACATCACTAGCGCTTCATTTGATAAATACCAAATGGACAATTACCAAACTGATCCAAATCGACGCGGTACTTATGCTGATGCTGCACTAAACAAGAAGTATCCATATTTGAAAGTGGCGGGACAGGCCATGGAAAATGCAAAGATGCTCGATGTCGCTTTAATTCCAGAATGCTTCGAATTGGTCGGTGAAGCAGCTCGAGAATTCAATTTGGCCATCGTTGGCAGCCAAACTGCTAAGCAGGCATGTGCAAATGCTCAAGCCTCATGGGAAAAAATCCTAAAGCGCGCTGGACATCTAGCGTAAAGAACTAAGGCAGTTGACGGGCTCACCATTATTCGGAGAGCCCGTCAACTACTTATAATCGAAAACTGAGGGATGAATAAAATTTCAAATTCAAAAAGTTTCCTTTTAAGACATGAAACTAAAACTTTAATTGGGCCAGCAATTGTTTATCTTGGGCTCTTTTCAGTATTTCCATTGCTCTATAGCCTCGGAATTTCGTTTTTTGAATTTGATCGTGTTGCCGGAAAGTGGAACTTCTTGGGCCTTGGCAATTATAAGGAAATACTTTCTGATAAAACCTTTTGGAGTGCAATTGTAGTCACAGCAGTAATGGTCGGAGTAGCTTTAATTGTCGAAGTTGTTGCTGGCGTTTCTCTAGCGATTTTTTTTGGGCAAAAACTTAAGGGATCAAAATTTGTCAGAGCAATTCTTATCACACCTATGATTTTGAACCCTGTCGTAGTTGGACTCATGTGGAGAGCACTCCTAAATCCTCAATGGGGACTATTTAACTGGTTTATAGGGCTGATTGGGATTGATAATCCACCAATCTGGCTAGCTGATCCTAAGTGGACGCTTTGGACTTTGATATTTGTTGATATTTGGCAATGGACACCCTTCATATTTGTAGTGGTATTTGCTAGGTATCAAGCACTTCCAACTGATGTATTTGAGTCTGCACGCGTAGATGGTGCATCACCATTAAAAATTATTAGATACATAACTTTACCTCTTGTGTCGTCGGCAGTTGTATTCGCAGCAATATTTAGAGGAATTGACTCGTTTAGAACTTTCGATTTAGTTTACGGACTCACTTTTGGTGGACCAGGCAGATCCACGACCACCCTTAGCTTCTATTCATTTGAAAATGGTTTTGTTTACTATCGATATGGGTTTTCTTCCGCTCTCTCCTACATCATGGTCATTATGGCCACAATCGGATTTACGGTTTTACTTAAATGGATTCCTGTTAGGAGAACACATTAAATGCCAATTTTGACTAGAATATTTAAGAGATCTATTTCTTACCTGACTTTAATCATAATTGCTCTAGTTGGAATCTTTCCGATTGCCTACCTTTTCTTACTCTCAACCAAACGAAGAATAGATATTGGTGACGTGCCTCCCTCACTCAAAATCGAATGGGCAGTAGTCGTCGAAAATTACAAGGAAGTGCTTTTTGATAGAAGTTATATTTCGAGCACGGTAAATACATTGACAATAACTTCAGTAGTTGTGATTATTTCTTTAATCATTGGCACACCAGCTGCATACGCACTCTCTCGTTTGAAAATCAAAGGATCCGAACGTATTTCGAGTACAATATTAAGTCTAAGATTCATGCCTCCGGTTGCTGTAGCAATCCCGATTTTATTAAGCATGCGCTTCTTGCACGTGGCTAATAATCGGATTGGTTTAATAATTCCGTACGTAGCATTTTCACTCCCACTAGTCATCTGGATTCTTATTGGTTTCTTTGATGAAATTCCTACCGAAATTGATGAAGCGGCCGAGATTGATGGTGCAAGTAAGTGGAGAACTTTGATGCAAGTCCTAATCCCACTCGTAAGGCCAGGAATAGTTGTGGCTGGGATTTTTGCAGCAATATTCATCTGGAATGAATTCCTTGTTGGGATGTACGTTATTGACTCTGAATCTTTGAAGACGGTTCCTATCGCGGATGCGGGATTGATTAGTGCTCAAAGACCAATCGATTGGAATGTTGCAGCGACCGTTGGTGTGGTTACATTAATTCCTTTACTAATAGGATCCATGGCAATACAGAAACACATAGTTCAAGGCATTACTGCCGGTGCAGTTAAATAAGGAGGAGAATAAATGAATAACGAACCAGAACTTCTTGCCGAAGGTTTGGGTTGGGCTGAAGGGCCGGCAGTGCTTTCTGATGGTCGAGTCTGCTTTGTCGAGACATATCGGAGCCAAGTTAGTGTTTGGGAGCGCGGGAAAGGTGTGTCCAGGTATTCATACACAGCAGGAGGCCCAAATAGTTGTGTAGTTGGCACTGCTGGAGCCATGTACGTTTGCCAAAATGGAGGAACGACTGGACCATGGCGTGCTGATGAAATGGTCACCCCCTCTATTCAAGTGATTGAAAAGGAAGGCTCCAAAGCCCAGATTATTTGTTCTGAAATTGAAGGAATCAAATTCAATGGTCCAAATGATTTAGTTTTTGGCAAGAATGGAAAACTCTATTTTACTGATCCAGGAACTTATCGACCTAATGACCCACAACCATCTTATTTGTTTGAACTTTCACCAGATGGATCAGGCAGACTTCTAGCTGAACTTTCACCACCAACTTTCCCGAACGGTATTGCTATTGAAGCTGATGGAAGTGTTGTATGGGCAGAATCATATACGGGAATGGTTCGTCGACTAAATCCCGACAATTTACAAATTACTGATATTTGTAAATTGCCGGGGGATAAACCAGTTGCCGATGGAATGGCAGTTGCAGCAGATGGACGGTTGTTCGTCACTACAGTAAATGGTGGTGGAATTGATGTTATAAATAAAGATGGCAGTTATGATCAATTTTTGAAACTAGGAGTTATTCCAACTAATTGCGTTTTTTCAGGTGCAGATCTCTATATGACCGATGCAGGAGTGTTAGCTGATTCTTCTGATCCAAGTTTGGGTGGCCAATTATGGTTACTAAGAGATGTAACGGAGGGCTTGGGAACCTGGCCTGGATCGATTAATCTTTAACTATGTACGCAAAATATCAGCATAAAGACATAAAAACTCTTGCCTCTGGAATTGATCACTCTGAAGGACTTTGCGTGGGGCTAAATGGTGAAATTTACTTAGGTAGTGAATCTGGAAAAATATATCGTCTAACTTCTGATGGGACTTTAGATGTTGTTGCCCAGAGTGCAGCAGGGGGAATTTTACTAGGCTTATCAATTCGAAGTAATGGACATTTACTTGTGTGCGATGCCGCTGCCAAGACAGTTTGGGAAGTTAACTTGGAAAGCCAAACCTGGGAAGTATTCTGTAATTCAGCCGGGGGTATTGCTCTTAATCTTCCAAATTGGGGTTGCTTCTTACCTGATGGCTCATATGTTTTTTCAGACTCTGGAGATTGGAAGAAATCGGAAGGCATAATCGTTAGAGTAGATACAAATGGAAAATCAAGTATCTGGTCAGACAAGTGTCCAGATTTCCCAAACGGAATGGCATTAAGTGAAGATGGGCGATCGCTTTACGTACTTGAAAGCACACCAGGGAAGCTAAGTAGTATATCGATAAACAGTGATTATTCTGCTGGGGAAATTCAAGTTCTGAAACACATGGATGCAGTTCCTGATGGTGTCACAGTCACAACATCTGGAGCTCTGGTTATTAGCTGTTATCGGCCAGATGTGATTTATTTGTGGGATAAGAAAGGACTATCTGTACTTGCAGAAGATACTGAGGGAACCTTCCTTGCAGCACCTACTAATACAGTACTAACTGGCCCAGATAGGAACCTATTAGTCTGGCCAAACTTTGGACGGTGGGATGTTGCTCAGATTGAAACTGATTTAAGTGGAATACCGTTACTAATATTTTAAGGCATGGGCCTTGCTAAAACTTCAATATGTATTAGCATCAGAATATGTCAACTCTAAAGCCAATCGATGTTCCAGCAGGTGAATTTGATGGCCAAGTAGCTTTTGTTACTGGTGCTGCGTCAGGAATGGGAAAAGCGATCGCGCTTGATTTGGCGAGTTCAGGTGCGCGGGTGTGGGGTGTTGATACTAACGATGAAGGATTAAGTGAATTAAAGGAATTTGCTAAGAAGTCCAATCTAGAAATATGTGCTGTTAAGTGCGACATCTCAAGTCAAAGTGATGTACTTGAGTCTTTTGCAAAAATGAAAAAAGAATATGGTGAATGCTCTATTTTGGTAACTGCAGCAGGCATTGGTCTTTATGTTGATTTTTTAGAGATGACCGATCTAGAAATGCGAAGATTGATAGATGTAAATTTTATCGGTTCAATCTATTGCGCTCAAGTAGCTATAAAGCAAATGAAGCAAATAGGTAGCGGGAAAATAGTTTTTGTATCTTCCGTACAGGCAGAGTTAAGTTTAAAGGGGTGTGTAATTTATGCTTCACAAAAAGCGGCCTTGAATTCTGCAGCGCGAACTTTAGTGCTCGAAGTTGGAAAAGATAATATTCGAGTTAATACTGTTTCACCTGGAACAATTGATACGCCCATGCTTAGGCGAGATCTAGCTGGAATGAATACAGAGCAGGCGACTGAGTTCTTGCGAAGTGTTGAAGAAGCAAATGTCATCGGAAAGATTGGGACTCCAGAAGAGGTGGCAGAGGTAGTTCACTTCTTAGTTAGCGACCATTCGTCCTATGTGACTGGTACTGACGTTATTGTCGATGGCGGGTTTAGGAATATCAAGAAGTTTTAACGACTTTGGCTCTGCCTTCGAGTGCAATCCCAGGCTTGGCTTGATACCTAAAGTGGCTGTAAGCGGGGGAAATTTCTTGCAAACAAATCGCGTGTAGACAACCCCGAACTGCCTTATTAACCTTCTCTTGTATCCATCCACTCAGAGGAGTTATCCGTGAAAAAACGTTTTGGAATTTTTGCAGCAGTTGTAATTGCAGCTGCACTAACACTTACAGGCTGTTCTTCATCTGATTCTGCAACATCTGAAAGCGCATCATGTGCAAAGGCAGATCTAGCAACAGTTACTGCAGGCAAGCTAACAATTGCAACTGGAGAGCCTGCTTACTACCCATGGATTATTGATGATAAGCCAGAGACTGGAAATGGTTTTGAAGGCGCAGTTGCATACGCAGTTGCTAAGCAACTTGGATTCACAAATGATGAGGTTGTATGGGTTCGTACAACTTTTGATTCAGCTGTAACACCAGGTGAAAAGAACTTTGACTTTAACTTGCAGCAATTCTCAATTACAGAAGAGCGCAAGACCGCAGTTGATTTCTCATCTCCTTATTACACAGCTCCACAAGCAATCGTTTCCTTCAAGGGAAGCAAGATTGATGGAAAGACATCTCTTGCAGACCTAAAGGGCGCAAAGCTTGGTGCAGCAGTTGGTACTACTTCCCTTGATGCAATCAGCACTCAAATCGGTGCTAAGCCACAGGTGTTTAACGATAACGCTGCAGGTGTTTCAGCACTCAAGAACAAGCAGATTGATGGTTTGGTAGTAGATCTACCTACAGCTTTCTATCTATCAGGTGTTGAAGTTCCAAACGGAATCATCGTTGGTCAATTGCCTTCAACTGGTTCAGGAGATCAGTTTGGTCTCTTGCTATCAAAGGGCAGCAAGTTGACTTCATGTGTGAGCGGCGCAGTTGATGCAATCAC
>DKNC01000020.1:23578-25122 GCA_002470135.1 Actinobacteria bacterium UBA7398
AAGAAGTAAACACGGTAGTTTGGCGACCATGTCAGAGCGAATTAACTCTGCTTGGTCGCCAAGCTCACGTGAGATTCAAAGACGTGGTGAACGAGCGCGAATAAGTAGACGGCAAGCAGCTATTGCCGCAGTTTCAACCACGGTTGTTCTTGGCACATTGCTCATCATTCTTGTTACATCCCCAGGCTGGGAAATAGTTAAAAAAACCTTCTTTGATATTGATTATGGCCGAGAAGTTTTCCCAACAGTTATCGCAGGATTGTGGATCAACTTACAGCTCACCTTCATCGGGGGAGCAGCCATTGGAGTAATTGCGCTGGGCCTTGCGCTCCTTCGCACAACTAAATCTCCCGCCCTGACCCCCTTTAGATTTCTAGCAACGGCATACGTTGATATTTTCCGCGGGGCTCCGCTTATCTTGATTATTTTGTTGGTGGGTTTTGGTGTTCCAGCACTTCAGTTAAAGGGAATTTCTAGCAATGTTATTTTCTTGGGCACCGTTGCAGTTGTTCTCACATACTCGGCCTACGTTGCCGAAGTAATCCGAAGTGGAATTCTTTCAATCCACCCAAGCCAGAGAGCAGCGGCACGCTCATTAGGTTTAACTTCTGGACAGACCATGCGTTATGTGGTCTTGCCACAAGCAATTAGGCGTGTTGTGCCACCACTTCTTAATGACTTCGTTTCACTGCTTAAAGACACAGGTTTAGTTTCAATTCTGGGTGTGACAGATGCCGTTCGTGCAGCACAGATTAATGCCTCTCGAACCTTTAATTACACCCCCTATGTTGTTGCAGCCATCTTGTTCTTACTCATTACAATTCCAATGACCCGCTACACAGATCGCGCCATTAGGAAGCGCACTAATGCGCAGAGCTCAGAAGGTGCCATCTAATGGCTAACGTCCTAGAACTGAGCAAGATTCGCAAATCCTTTGGAACTGAGCTTGTATTAAATGATTTATCACTCTCAGTTCCTGAACACACTGCCACAGTACTAATTGGTGCTTCAGGCTCAGGTAAATCAACCTTGCTTCGCTGCATTAACTTGCTTGAATCAATTGATGATGGGCAGATATTTCTTGATGGTGAAGAGATTTCAGATCCACTCATCAACGTTGATGAAGTGCGCCGCAAGCTGGGAATGGTTTTCCAATCTTTTAATCTCTTTCCACATAAAACAGTTCTTGAAAACATCACTCTTGCTCCCATCAAAGTGCAAGGAAAGAACAAGGATGAGGCAACTACTGCAGCCCTTGCTCTCCTTAAGCGCTTTGATTTAGCAGACAAAGCTGATCAATATCCAGATCGTTTAAGTGGAGGACAGCAACAAAGAGTTGCAATCATTCGCTCTCTGGCACTTAATCCTCGCTTGTTACTACTTGATGAGATTACATCCGCACTTGACCCAGTATTAGTCAATGAAGTCTTAAGCATTGTGCGAGATTTAAAGTCCGATGGAATGACGATGGTTTTAGCTACCCATGAAATGGGCTTTGCAACACAAGTGGCAGATGAAGTCTGTTTCTTGGAGTCTGGAAATAT
>DKNC01000033.1 GCA_002470135.1 Actinobacteria bacterium UBA7398
GTTGGCGTGTAAGAAACAAATGCAGTAACTAAAGCTGCGCCGGTTTGTAATGCAAGCGCGGCGGGACCGCCAGGCATCCGCGCTATCCCATCAAAAAAATTAACAGTGACGCCAGATTTTGAGAGGTCTCGATCTGCCACCAGAGCAACTAATTTTCCGCTCCGTAACCGCTGCGCCAAAATAGCCGTTACGCGAGAATTTAAGTCAAGAGCTTCCATTCCCATTTTTTCGCGATGTTGCAAAAAACGCCGAAAAAGCCGCTCCGGCTTCACATGTTCCACCACGGTGGTTAGCGAGATTCCTTGGGCGCAAAAATAAGCGCCCGCGTGATCCCAATTTCCAGCATGTGGCAATGAAACTATTAAACCTTTGCCAGCTGCAAGAGCGTCAAAAAAATATTTATCATTAATGGTCTCCGCCGAATTTAAAATCTGGCTCTTATCCCAATCCGTAAATCTGAAAGTATCAATCCAATATCGCAAATGTGAGCGCATGCTCTTTTTTAATAAATCTGCCATCGCAACTTCATCGTATTCAGGTTTAACTCGCGATAAATTACTATGTAATCTCGTAATACTTTTTCCGTTGCGAAGTCGAGTTAGATCAGCAATTACATCACCTAACCGATATGCAGCGCGCTTTGGTAGCACCCGCAGCAAGCGCCAACAAGATAGGTAGATAAAATAAGTGCAGTAATCAATCATGCAGTTTCCTGATAAACCATAAACAACCGTTGTACTACCGTAATTAAACTCAGTAAAACTAGGATCCAAATACCGAAAGCAAGTGCATACGGGACGCCTAACCCATGTAAACCAATTCCCAAAAGCACCAAGATCAATCTTTCAGTTCGTTCCGCAACTCCGCCATTGCATGCAATATCTAGCGATTCCGCTCGGGCTTTTACATAAGAAACCATTAGCCCTGAAATCAAAGCAACTAACGCGGGAATGAAAAGTGGATCCGCACTCCGCTCCAAATAAATGATGACGCCGATAAATATGGTGGAATCTGCGATGCGATCACAGGTTGAATCTAGTAAGGCTCCCCATGGGCTGCCGCCTTTTGCCGATATTCGCGCCATCGTGCCATCGAAGAGATCGCTTAACGAGAAAATGCAGATTGCAATTGTGCCCCAGAAGAAATGGCCATTCGGATATGCAACCAGCGAAGTTATGATCACTAAAAAGGAGCCGATCGCCGTAACCAAGTTTGGGGTTAAGCCAATCTTCAAGGCAAAACGGCAGGCTGGTGTGATGAACCTAGTGACTGGAGCCTTAAATGGGATCTGTAACATCGTTCCCATCGTAGGCTGACCCGCATGAGTATCCCAATTAACTCGCATATTTCGGCGTTGGCTATCGGAATTTCCAGCGCTATCCCAGCAGATTTCTACGAAGCTATCGGACTGGCAGGCGCCTGCATCTATACCGACACCAATACTGAACCAGATTTAACCGAACTATCTGGAGCATCACTCGCCATTTTTATGGTCAATGCTCAAGTTGGTATCGATTCGAAAATGGTGGCGATATGGGATGCCTGTCGAGAATCACAGCTACCGCGATTACTTATGGTCTCTGGATTATCCGAAGGTGAAATTGATTTTGATGACATTGTGATGATTGCTAATCGCATTCTAGATCCAGTCGTAACACCATTTCTAGTGTTACATGACGAGAGTGGCCAACCTAACGGCCTAATTGATATTGCAACTTCGCAAACTTATGACTACTCCAAAGGTCCCGTCAAAATTGCAACCGCTGACGAAGATTTGATAATTTTGGTTTCAGAATTTGCCGCGGAATATCAAGAACAACTTGAAGAATTTGGTGACGCTGGATTTCCAGATGGTTTGCTCTTCCCATGCATCCCTTTTATTTCATCCTTAGGTATCGGCATAACCGAGGCACGCCGATATATTGATCTTATTCCCAAGCTTTAGCTAATTCATTTCTAGTTGTTGCTAACAACTCTGGCAAAACTTTTGTCTGACCAATTATTGGCATGAAATTTGCATCACCGCTCCATCTTGGCACTACATGTTGATGAATATGTTCGGCGACCCCAGCACCAGAAATTGCGCCTTGATTCATTCCTAAATTAAAACCCGCGCAATTAGAAACCTTACGAAGTACCGCCATTGCTTTTGCACTAAATTCAGTAATCTCGTTACGTTCTGAAATAGTCAACTCAGTTAAATCAGCCACATGGCGATTGGCGCAGATCAACATATGACCGGCGTTGTATGGGTAAAGATTCATCACTGCATAAACTTCTTTACCGCGGGCCACAATTAACGCAGCCTCATCGTTCATTTTAGGGATTTCACAAAATGGGCATCTAACTTCGTTTCCATCCAATGGTCGATTTTCCCCAGTCAGATAGGCCATCCGGTGTGGCGCCCATATCCGTTGCCATCGATCTGGCATTCCCACGCCACCGGGTATCTGGTTATTATCCATAAAGAAATATCAAACTTGGCTTCGTTCCGCGACAGCTTTTTGAATTTCAGAAATGGCATCCGCAATCGCGATTCCATTTTTTTGGTCGCCGTTTCGGTACCGGAAAGAGAGCGCATTCGCCGTAACATCTTCTTCGCCCGCAATAATCATGAATGGGATTTTTTCAGTCTGGGCATTTCGAATCTTTTTCTGCATCCGATCATCGGAAGCATCAATCTCCGCGCGAATCCCCAAGCTCCGCATCTCTTTCACGATTTTTTCCAAATACGGAGCATAAATATCGGCAACTGGGATGGCCCGAACTTGCACCGGAGCTAACCACGGTGGGAAAGCACCGGCATAGTGTTCGGTCAGAACTCCAAAAAATCTTTCAATAGATCCAAATAGCGCGCGATGAATCATGACCGGACGCTTTTTGCTGCCATCTGAAGCGGTGTACTCAAGTTCAAAACGTTGCGGTAATTGAAAATCAACTTGGATGGTCGACATTTGCCAGGTCCGACCAATTGCATCCTTAGCTTGCACTGAAATTTTTGGACCGTAAAAAGCGGCTCCGCCTTTATCCAAAACTAATTCGAGCTTCTGTTTTTCCGCAGCTTGGCGGAGTGATTCGGTCGCTTCTTCCCAATCCTTATCTTCACCTACGAATTTCGTTTCATTTTTGGTAGAGAGTTCAAGATAAAAATCGTTCAAGCCATAATCACGTAAGAGATTCAAAACAAATGTTAAAAGGCTATCGAGCTCCCCCGCCATCTGTTCCGCAGTGCAGTAAATATGAGCATCGTCTTGAGTGAAACCGCGCGCTCTAGTTATTCCGTGAATTACCCCAGATTTTTCGTAGCGATAAACTGTGCCAAATTCAAATAGTCGAAGTGGTAATTCCCGATAAGAACGACCTCGGGATGCATAAATCAAATTATGAAACGGACAATTCATCGGTTTCATGTAGTACTGCTGGCCTTGTTTTTTTATGGTGCCATCAGCATGCAGTTCTTCATCCATGATCATCGGCGGATACATGCCATCGGCATACCATTGCAAATGTCCGGACCGTTCAAATAGCGCTGCTTTTGTTAAATGTGGTGAGTAAACAAATTCATATCCTTCAACTTCATGGCGATGCCGAGAGTAATCTTCCATGGCACGACGCACGATCCCACCTTTTGGATGAAACACCGCTAAGCCGGAGCCAATTTCTTCTGGGAAGGAAAATAAATCTAATTCAGCTCCAAGTTTTCGATGGTCGCGTTTCTCCGCTTCCGCCAACATCATTAAATATTGGTCAAGTGATTCTTGTGACGGCCAAGCTGTGCCATAAATTCGCTGCAGCATTGGATTCTTTTCCGAACCACGCCAATAAGCACCAGCGCTCCGCATCAATTTAAATGCGGGAATATATTTTGTAGAGGGTAAATGTGGACCGCGACATAAATCGCTCCAAATTGGTTGGCCATCTCGGCCTAAATTGTCATAAATAGTTAATTCACCAACGCCAACTTCAACATCGGCGCCATCGTCAGTTGCAGTTGATTTTAATTTAACTAATTCACACTTATACGGTTCGTGATGCAATTCTTTTAAAGCTTCCGCATCTGTAATGGCTCGACGTTTAAAACGTTGCCCATCTTTGATAATTTTCTTCATAGTTTTCTCTAAAACTTCCAAATCAGCGGGTGTAAATGGACGTTCTGGATCGAAGTCGTAATAGAAACCATCGGTGATTGGCGGTCCAATTCCTAATCGGGTTTGTGAGAAAGTACTTTGGACTGCTTGCGCAAGCACATGCGCAGTGGAGTGTCTTAAAACCATTAAACCTTCGGGTGAATCAATCGATAACCCTTCAATCACATCACCAGGCTTCACATCGCTCCATAGATCCTTTAGTTCGCCATTAATTTTGCATAGAACAATTGCGTTAGCACCGACCGCGGTGCGATCTACCGCTTGGCTGGCAAATATTTGGGTAACTTTTTGGTCAGCGTTTACTTTAACCAGAACGCCATCAACTGTAATCTCGATGGCTTCGGCGTTAGACATGGTGCGAGGCTACCAAAGTTAAATGCAAAGACGTTGGAAGTGAATTATTTGCTGTAATAAATCAATACTGCGACGATTGAAATCAAGAGTCCACCGGCAATTATTAGGTATTTTGCCCAAAGCGGCAGCCCGGATTTTTCCGCGGCCGATTTAGCAAGGTTCTTCGTTTTCAGCATCGCTTGGCCCGCCCAAGCAAATTCAGTTGCCAATATTCCAAGGCCCGCGAGCAGAACTAAAACTCCAGGACCAGGAGCAATCAAAAGAAATCCGCCAAAAATAGTTATACCGCCACCCATAACTCCAATGAAAATTCGCCAAAGCAAATGACCAGCTTTGCTCTTTTTCATCCAACTTCGCAAATTCATGGTGCGAGTTTACTCCAAACCCAATCATTAAATTCCGAAATGAGTTTTGCGCCACTTGCGCTACCTTGATTTTCGGTATTGTTGTATCTATTAATTGGGCGAATTCCCTTGGCGCTTGAGAGTAAATAACTGGCGCGACAATTCTGTAATTCGGCGGGGGTAGCGTCTCGTTCTGCTACTCCAAAATTTTCAATCAATAAGGCGCGGGTTATACCCGGTAGGCACCCAGAAGATAGCGGCGGTGTAAAGAATTTGCCATCGCTCTCCCATAAAACATTGGCAACCGCAGATTCGGCAACGTTCCCAGCCAAATTTCTAAAAATTACATCATCTGCGCCAGCGCTATGCGCAACCCGGAGCGCGTGCGCGTTCTCACCATAAGAGAGCGTTTTAATCCCAGCCAGAATTGAGTTCTCGTTCTTTGGATATTGATAGTCAATAACCGAAAGTTTCTTGTTGGAAAGTTCCAAGACTTTATGTGTAGCTACCCAATCGCCGTTACTTAAAAAAGTTATCCGAATTCGACCATGCTCAATATCTTTAGTTGCTTGTAACAACTTTTGCATGCCTACTTCAACATCACTTCGAATAGGTAGCACAAGCCCCAGGATCGCTCCGCTCTTATAGGCTCGATCTAGGTGATGCGAAAATGCCCAAATTTTTCCATCAATACTCTTTAAAGTTTCAAAAATCCCATCCCCCAATAACCAACCGTTTCGGCCAGGGTCACCAGAAGCTGGTAGCACCAAATCTGAAACCAATTCGCCATTAAATAAAATATTCAAAATTTCACAGCACTTTCGATGGTTTTCCCGCTCGCAATTGCGATCAATCGATTTGCTTTCAATTCGGTCTCTTCCCATTCCGATGGCGCGTTACTTCCCCAGGTAATGCCCGCGCCAGTACCAAATCGCAAATAACCATCACGTTGATTCCAGAAAGTCCGAATTCCAACGGCAAGGTTTGCATCACCATCACAGACCCAACCAATCGCACCGCAATATGGGCCGCGACTACTTGGTTCCATCCTAGAAATAACTTCTAGCGCGGAGCTCTTTGGTGCACCGCTTACAGAGCCCGGCGCCATCATTGCTGCAAAAATATCTGCCCAAGAAATATTCTTGCGAAGGGTTCCACTTACATCAGAAACCAAATGGTATAGGCCCGGATGCTTTTCGATTCCGAGCAATCGTGGGACCGCCACAGTACCGGTTTCACAAATGACACTTAGATCATTTCGAATCAAATCCACAATCATTACATTCTCCGCTAAATCCTTTTCTAGAAATTCGCTAGTTGCTGAGGTTCCTTTGATGGGGCTAGATATAACGTTTCGCTCTCCTTGAGCAGTTTTCGTCACACGCATAAATAACTCTGGTGAAGCAGAAGCGATTTCCATTGTGGGTAAATTCAAATAGAGACTATGCGGCGCTGGATTATTTTCTAATAAATCACTCATCAAAGGTCGCAGCGAAACTCCATCCGGAATCGGCGCAGATAAAATCCGACAAGCGTTAACTTGGTAAACCCAGCCATCTGCAATTTCGTTTCGAATTGTTTCCACATAATTCAGATACTCATTACGAGAGAATGAACTCTCCCAGTTTGCGGCTATCCCTGGCCACGACCCTTCGCCGACGAATTCACTTTCACTTACCGTTTCAAACCTGGCAAAAGTCGGTTCGCCAACAAACGGCGCAATTACTGCCCAAAATCCGGGTTCATCAAGGGCTGCAACGTCATGTCGAATTTCAAGACAGTTTCGAGCGCTCTTTCCGGCCATCCAGAAATATGGTTCAGAGTGCGTCTTCGCAAATTCCAACATGACGCGAAGGTACTCCAATGGTTCAAACTTTCGACTTGGGAGATGCGCCTTACCTGCGATAGATTTCCCCTGCTCTTGCTGGTCGATTCTTTCGGGTAGCTGGAGTTTGCGGACGTAGCGCAGTTGGTAGCGCGGAACCTTGCCAAGGTTCAGGTCGCCGGTTCGATCCCGGTCGTCCGCTCGGTGCTTACTACACCCACGGTCGGGTGGCCGAGAGGCGAGGCTCGGGACTGCAAATCCCGCTACACGGGTTCAAATCCCGTCCCGACCTCCA
>DKNC01000056.1 GCA_002470135.1 Actinobacteria bacterium UBA7398
GATTGGCATACCGAAAAGACTCCGCAGTTAACTGGTGCCCAGATTGCCAAACAGTATTAGCAAACGAACAAGTTATAGCTGGCCTTTGCGAACGGTGCGATAACGCAGTAACAAAGAAGAAACTGAACCAATGGTATTTCAAAATTACTGATTATGCCGAACGCCTACTTGACGATATGAAAGCGTTAGAAGGCAAGTGGCCAGACAAAGTACTTACGATGCAACGTAATTGGATTGGTAAATCTGTTGGCGCGGAAGTAACTTTTGAAATTGAAGGTCGCGCGGAACCAATCACAATTTATACAACTCGGCCAGATACTCTGTACGGTGCAACTTTTATGGTTGTGGCAGTTGATAGTGAACTAGCCAGAGAACTTGCTATCGGTGGCAAAGTAGAAAGCGAATTTAAAACATATTTTGATTCAGTAAAGGCGGCAAGTGATATCGATCGACTTGCGACCGATCGACCTAAGAGCGGAATTTTCTTAGAACGATTTGCGACTAACCCAGTCAATGGCGAGCGAATTCCGATTTGGGCTAGTGATTATGTATTGGCAGATTATGGAACTGGCGCAATCATGGCGGTACCAGCCCACGACCAAAGAGATTTAGATTTCGCACAGGCGATGAAACTCCCGGTCCGAACTGTGGTGGAAACCGATGGCGAGGACCCAGCAACCTCGGGAATTGCCACCGCTGGTGAAGGTAAATTAATCAATTCTGGTTCACTTAACGGGCTCTCTTCTGAAGCTGCAATCGCAAAGATAAATAGCGAACTCGCCGCAAAGAAACTTGGGAAAGCGGCAAACAATTATCGATTACGCGATTGGTTAATTTCACGTCAAAGATATTGGGGAACTCCGATTCCAATCATTCATTGCGAAAAATGCGGAGAAGTACCGGTCTCGCTTGATCAGTTACCCGTCAAACTCCCTGACGCAACTGGGTTAGATTTAAAGCCAAAAGGTACTTCACCACTAGCGACTGCAACTGATTGGGTAAATGTTCCATGCCCAAAGTGCAAAGCACCAGCCAAGCGAGATACCGACACCATGGATACTTTTGTCGATTCCTCTTGGTATTTCTTGCGATATACCAGTACCAATACTCACGATGCGCCATTTGATAAAAATGAAGTAGAAACTTGGTTACCAGTCGATCAATATGTTGGCGGAGTTACTCATGCGATTTTGCATTTACTTTATTCGCGATTTTTCACTAAAGCTCTACACGATATGGGTTATGTAAGTTTCACCGAGCCATTTTCAAGATTACTTAATCAAGGTATGGTTTTAAAAGATGGCTCAGCTATGAGCAAGAGCCGTGGAAATTTAGTGCGCCTTTCAGATGAATTAGAAAATCATGGTGTGGATGCAATTCGGCTCTCGATGGTTTTCGCCGGACCTCCTGAAGATGATGTTGATTGGTCGGATGTTTCACCAGCGGGATCAGCAAAGTTTTTAAACCGCGCTTGGCGAGTATCTGGCGATGTCACTAGTAAACCTGGGGTCGATTTCAATACCGGTGACTTAGCGCTAAGAAAAATTACCCATAAATCACTACATGACATTGGGATTGCGGTGGAATCGTTTAGATTCAACGTTGCAGTTGCCAGAGTGATGGAGTTAGTAAATGCAGTGCGAAAAGCAATCGATAGTGGTTGTGGCGGGGCCGACCCAGCGGTTCGAGAAGCTGGTGAAGTAATAGCAATTGCGCTCTCGCTAGTTGCACCATTTACCGCAGAAGAGATGTGGGAGCGATTGGGTCATAAACCAGCGATCGCGCTTGCGGGTTGGCCAATTTTCGATCCAAAATTATTAGTCGAAGATGCGGTAACCGCAATCTTGCAGATAAATGGAAAAATCAAGGATCGAATCGAAGTTTCACCAACGATAACTGATGCACAGTTACAGGCGTTAGCGCTAGCTAATCCCGGAGTAATAGCAGGACTTGGTGGCGCAACCGTTAAAAATGTAATCGTGCGTGCCCCAAAATTAGTAAATATCGTTATTTAGTAATCAACAAGTTCTTTTAATTAACATTCTCGTTGCTATGGCAATAGTGCGATATATATTTATAGTTCGATTACTAAATGAACTTTGCAGATTTGCGAGACCGAATTCCAGATTTTAGCTATGAGCATAAACGCGCCATTTTGATTATATTTGGCGGAGCGCTCTCATTATCTTTAGTTTTCTTCTTGTCAAGTCGGGGAAATTCCACTTCAGTGACAATCACCCCAACTCCAGAGATATCGCAAATTGCGCAAATTGAAAATATCTATGTCGATGTGACTGGGAAAGTTAGAACGCCTGGGGTTTATCAAATTCCACAAGGTTCTCGTGCCATAGATGCGATCGACGCTGCAGGTGGCGCGAAGACCGGCGTAGATCTCAGCGATATCAACTTAGCTCATGTATTAATAGATGGTGAACAAATTTACGTCGGTTATCCAACTGGCAAAAGCGCTAGTGGCGTGACTGGAAAAATAAATATTAATCGGGCTAGTCAGAGCGAGTTCGACACATTGCCTGGCATCGGACCAGTCCTAGCAGCGCGGATCATCACTTATCGGAAGAAGAATGGACTCTTTCTTAGCGTTGAAGATTTACAAAAAGTTTCTGGAATTGGTGGCGCGAAATTCAACGACATAAAAGACCGACTCCGAATTTAAGGTTTACTGGCGAAACTGACTTTCGACTCCTTTTTTGCGGGGTAGGACTCTGGCTTGGCGTAATAACCCTTTATTTCACGGGGTTTAAGAGCTTAATCGTGGTGGGGGTTGGCGGTCTCATCACGCTACTTTCCATTAGAACTAGCGCTGCATCAATTTTAGTATTTTCGATATTGGTCGGATCTAGTTGTTTAGCTTTTCGGGAAGTTAGTATTTCGCAAAGTTTGATTGCAAAAATAGCAATTGAAAATCAAAGTGTTGCAGTAGTGGGCACTGTTGTAAGCGATTCCAAGATAACTGCAGCTCGGGTTAGCGGAGCTAGAATTAATCAAAAGTCCATAAATTTTCTGATGCGCGTAAGTTCAGTAACTGTTGCGGGTAAAGTTTCCAAGGTTCGAATCCCAGTTCGTGTTTATAGCCGATCCAAACTAACTTATTATCCGGGTGAGGTAATAAAAGTAAATGGAAAGTTGGGTTTAACTAAAGAGCGACGAGTGAGCGCCGCTCTAAGCAGTAATAAAATCCAGATATTAAGTTATGGTAATTTTTTAGATCGAGGCACAACTCAAATTCGCAGTAAATTTCGCGCAGAGTTAGCTCGTCATGGCAGCGATAGCGCCGCGCTAATTCCCGGGGTCGTTCTGGGTGACACTTCATTGCAATCATCCGAATTCACTAATTTGATGCGCCGGGTTGGATTAACCCATATAACCGCAGTGAGCGGAGCGAATCTAGCGATAGTTACTGGGTTCATCCTTTGGATTTCGCAATGGCTGCTAAAAAGCCGCAGAAAACGAATTTTTATATCGGTTTTTTTCTTGATTGGGTTTATTTTCTTAGTGCGAGCTTCACCTTCAGTTTTAAGAGCTGCAGTAATGGCAGCAGTTTTGCTATTTGCGAAATCAGAGGGCGAGCGGCGACAGAGCGTGCCAGCCCTCGGCGCCGCAATTTCACTCCTGTTATTAGTAGATCCGTTTCAAGGTGTTGATGCTGGATTTGCGCTCTCAGTCTTAGCAACTTCTGGAATCATTTTTCTGAACCAGCCAATCTCCAAATTTTTACAGTTGAAACTCCCAAAATTTTTAGCAGAGCCATTGGCGATACCGATTGCGGCAACCACCTTATGTACCCCAGTAATAGTGGCGCTTTCTGGGCAGATTTCCTTAACTTCGATACCAGTAAATGCAGTCGTAGCGCCAGCGATAGCCCCGCTAACAATTATCGGATTTGTAGCTGCGCTAATAATTTCGGTGTTACCCAATATCGCAACGTTCTTACTAAATTTTGCGCTACCTATAGCTTGGTTTATTACTTGGGTGGCGCAACTTGGCGGTAAAGCGCCAGTATTGAAATTGACAAGTGGATTTCAAGGATGGGGAATCTCTGCCGGATTAATTACGCTCGTGGTATTTATCTTAATCAAATTTCGTAAGCGTTGGAAATTCTTCGTAGCAATTGGATTTTTACCGATCTTATTTTTACAAAGTCCGTGGTATGCCGGTGGTTTTCCGGGAAAGAATTGGCGAGTTTTACAGTGCGATGTTGGCCAAGGAGATGCAATGTTGATCCGTACCGCTGCAAATAGTGCAATCGTGGTCGATGTTGGGCCAGACCCAAATTTAATAGATCTCTGCCTTCGTAGCGCTGGC
>DKNC01000050.1:0-285 GCA_002470135.1 Actinobacteria bacterium UBA7398
GTGCATATGGTTTTGCTTCATCAGTGCTCACGTAAGCAGCCTTAACAGCAATTTCAATCGCAGTAATTAATCTATCTAACGGAATATCTCGCTCAGTAGTAAGCGAAATAAGTGCTTTCATATCCACATGCATTATTTGGCGCCATCTTTCTCTTTGCGATTAAATTCGATTTCAATAATGGCGCGCTTAATTTCTCCGCGTAGTACCACGACCTCAGTTTTTGGCAGCGTAATTACAACTTCCTCTGTGGAAAATGACTTTATTCGACCATTAATGCTCTGCTT
>DKNC01000050.1:409-6376 GCA_002470135.1 Actinobacteria bacterium UBA7398
ATCAACAACTTCCGAGATTTGTTTTGAAACAGATGTGACTTCATCAAGTGAAAGATTTCGATCTTCGCCATCAACAAAAACTGTAAGCAAACGTCGCTTACCGGCAGGTGTAATCGTGATTTCTTCTAATACAAACCCCGCGCGCTCAACTATCGGCGCTATATAACGAGTTAATTCTGCGACGCTTGCCATGTTAAACCTAACTATTTAGTTGTTATTAAATTGTTGCGAAAGTATATTAAAAGAAAGTATCAATCGCAATCCTAAGAATCAATAGGGCTGTCACTACTAAAAATACCTTACGGATTAAAGCTGACCCACCCTTAATTGCCCATCTTGCTCCAGTAAGTGCGCCTGCGATATTTCCTACCGCCATGGTCAGGCCCAATAACCACATAATGTGTCCATTAAATCCAAAAATTAAGAGAGCGCCCAAGTTGGTACCCCAATTAACAATTTTGGCTGTTGCAGATGCTTGTAAGAATGCAAAACCAACTACTCCTACCAAAATCACCATCAAGAACGAACCAGTTCCAGGACCGAATATTCCATCATAGAAACCAATTACTGTGCCAGCTACGACTGCAATTAAAATATTATGTTTTCGAGCGAATCGAAAGTTTTCATTTAAACCAAGTTCTTTTTTCCGCCAGGTGTATATAGCAACTATCACTAATAGCGCTAAAACTATTGGTCGAGCTGCATCTTTAGGGAAATTGCTAGCTGCAAGTGCGCCTAGCATCGAACCAATAAATGCCGGAATTGCCATCGCAAATGTCAGGCGCCAATCCGGTCGTAACCGTTTTACATATGAGTATGCAGCGGTTGAAGTTCCAAGAAATGATGGTAATTTATTTGTACCTAGTACATCGGGCGTAGCAGCATTTGGTAGCGCTACCAATAGCGAAGGCAATGAAATTAAGCCGCCACCGCCGGCAACGGCATCAACAAAACCAGCAAAAGCAGATGCTACAAATAGAAATATGATTGCAAGAAGTGAAATATCCACAAACTAAACCAGTAGAGCTAGTACTTCAGTAACTGCGCTTTCCAGAGCAACTTCCCGCTTCTCACCGCTTTTACGAATTCGTAATTCAACTTTGCCATCGATTAGCGCTTTTCCAACAATCAGAATAATTGGATTACCAATTAACTCGGCATCTTTAAATTTAACACCAGGGCTAGCATCGCGACGGTCATCGAGCATCACGGTTCTACCACTAGCCTCAATTTTTTTCGCTAAATCTTCAGCAACGTTAAACGGTTGATCATCTTTACCGGTTGCGACAATATGAACTTGAGCTGGTGCAATTTCAATTGGCCAAGATAATCCGATCTCATCATGCGTTTGTTCTGCAATTGCGGCAACCGCTCTAGATACTCCAATTCCATAAGAGCCCATCGTTACAACTCTAGATTTGCCTTCATGATCGAGCACAGTCAAATCTAAATTTTCAGCGTATTTGCGACCTAGCGCAAAGATGTGGCCGATTTCAATGGCGCGATCAATAATCACCGGACTCTCACACTTTGGACAGAGATCACCAGCTTCTATCTCTACCGCTTCGACAAATGCATCTACTTGAAAATCTCGACCGTGAGTCACATATCGAGCATGTTTATTTAATTGGTTAGCCCCGGTAATCCAATGGGTACCAACTGCAATTCTTGGATCTGCATATAGTTTTAAGCCGAATTTCTGGGCATCTTGTGGACCAACATAACCTTTTACTAATTCTTTTCTTGTTGCAAAGTCAGCTTCTTCGAAAAGGCGTAATTCTTTAACGCCAGAGAGATTTGCTTGCAAACGTTTGACATCAACTTCGCGATTGCCTGGGACCAAGACCGAAATCGCAACACCGTCAGCCATCAATAAAATATTCTTCAAAGTATCCCCTGCGCTAAATCCGCCACCATAATTCTTATTCATAACTTCTACTAGTGAATCAATAGTTGGAGTATTTGGCGTATCCATGACTTCAACTGCAGGCGGAGTAGCAATCTCCTTCGACAATACTTTTGTGATCATTGCTTCGACATTTGCCGCATAGCCACATTTCTCGCAGAGTACGTAAGTATCTTCACCTGTTGGACACGGTGCTAAGAATTCTTCAGAGCGAGAACCACCCATTGCGCCAGACATTGCGGCCACTATGTTGTATTTCAATCCAAGTCGATCAAACGTTTTAATATAAGCCTGGCGATGTTTTTCATAAGATGCATCCAGTCCGGCATCATCTAAATCGAATGAATATGAATCTTTCATGACAAATTCACGTCCGCGGATTATGCCACTACGAGGTCTTGGTTCATCGCGGAATTTAGTTTGAATTTGGTAAATATGTAACGGTAAGTCTTTATAAGAAGAGTATTCGCCTTTAACCATTAAAGTAAACATTTCTTCATGGGTTGGGCCAAGTAAGTAATCGCCGCCTTTACGATCTTGTAATCTAAATAAATCTGGACCGTACTCTTCCCAACGATTAGTTTTTTCATATGGTTCGCGAGGTAGCATCGATGGAAAATGCACTTCTTGAAAACCAGCAGCATCCATCTCTTCTCGGATTACTCGTTCAATATTTCGATAAGTTATATATCCAAGTGGCAACCATGAATAGATTCCAGCAGCGATTCGGCGAATATATCCAGCTCGAACTAGGAGTCGATGGCTCGCAACTTCAGCATCTGATGGGTCGTCACGAAGCGTGCGCAAGAAGAGCGTAGACATTCGCAACATGGCACTACCTTACCGAGAACTAACGAAAATTAATGAACATTCACTGATGGTTCGCCGCTTGCAACGCCAGCTGCTTCCATCTTTTCTGCAAGTCGCATAGCTTCTTCAATTAAAGTTTCCACAATTTGCGCCTCGGGCACTGTCTTTATAACTTCACCCTTCACAAATATTTGGCCTTTGCCATTTCCGGAAGCAACACCTAAATCAGCTTCGCGCGCTTCACCAGGACCATTTACAACGCATCCCATAACAGCAACGCGAAGTGGAACTGTCATTCCTTGAAGTCCGGCCTGAACTTTTTCAGCAAGAGTGTAAACATCAACTTGAGCACGGCCACATGAAGGGCAAGAAACTATCTCTAACTTTCGTTGCCGCAAATTTAATGATTCTAGAATAGATAATCCCACTTTGATTTCTTCAACTGGCGGCGCTGAAAGTGAAACTCGAATTGTGTCGCCAATACCTTCAGCTAATAAGATTGCAAATGCAGTTGCAGATTTAATTGTGCCTTGAAATAGTGGACCAGCTTCAGTAACGCCAAGATGTAATGGGTAATCGCACTTTGCAGCTAGTAATCGATAAGCCTTAACCATAACTACTGGGTCGTGGTGTTTTACCGAAATTTTTATATCGGAAAAGCCATGTTCTTCAAATAGCCCAGCTTCCCAAAGTGCGGATTCGACTAAAGCCTCTGGGGTGGCTTTGCCATACTTTGCTAACAACCTTGGATCTAACGATCCGGCATTCACACCGATTCGAATTGGAATTCCGGCATCGCCAGCAGCCTTTGCAACTTCTTTAACTTTGTCATCAAATTGTTTTATATTTCCGGGGTTTACCCGTACCGCAGCACAACCAGCATCAATTGCCGCAAAAATATATTTTGGTTGGAAGTGAATATCTGCAATTACTGGGATCTGTGATTTTTTAGCAATCTGCGCCAGCGCATCAGCATCATCTTGACTCGGTACCGCGACTCGAACAATCTGACAACCTGAAGCGGTTAACTCTGCGATCTGTTGCAACGTAGCATTGACATCAGAAGTAACTGTTGTGCACATCGATTGGACGCTTACCGGCGCATCGCCACCAACTAAAACACTGCCTACCTTTAATTGCTTAGATTTACGACGAGGCGCCAGCGTTAGCGGTGGCGCACTTGGCATTCCTAAATCGGTCATGTGCCTATTCTGCCCTAAAGCCCAAGCGAAATCGGATTGAAAATATCAGCGGCAAGCAGTAATAACGTTAAAGCAGCAAGTAGGACGAAAACCAGCATCGTAATCGGAGTTAATCGTTCTACATCTATTGGACCTGGATCGAGCTTCCCTCGAGCCAGCGCAATTTTTCGGCGCACCCCCTCCACAATCGCAATCGCCATATGTCCGCCATCTAGCGGCAGAATTGGAAGTAAATTAAATATTCCAATAAAGATATTTAAGCTAGCAACTATTAACACAAATGATGCAATTTTTTCAGGGAGAGTAAGCGCACCGCTACTTGCAGTTTGGGCTGAGACTCGCGCAACACCGACAATACCGACTAAACCATTTGCATTTCGAGCTTCGCCACCAAATGTTTGGCGGACTATAGATGGAATTTGGGTTGGCAGTGAAACTAGGGCTTTAACCGAGCCAACTACTAAATCTTTAGTAATTAATAGCGATACTTTGCTTGCAGATATCGGGTTCTCTCGAACTAGACCGACTTTATTCCTAACTCCAATAATCCCCCAACTTTTTCCATCTGATGTGATCTGTACTGGAGTTACTGCAATTGCTAACTTTTCACCGTTACGTAAAATTGAAAGCGTAATTTCTTTACCTGAAGATTGCCGAATTATTGGGACTATTTCCGACCACTTTAAATTTTCTTTCCCGTTGATTCCAACTATCTGATCGTCAGCCAAGATTCCCGCAACTTTGGCTGGGGATGGCGCTGAAGTTGCTAGACATACGGTCTCAGTAGTTCTTATACAAGGCAGCGTCTCTTCAACTGTTGGTAGTATTTGTGAAGTTCCGATACCAGCAATTAAAAGAAAAAGTAAGAAAATTCCCAATACAAAGTGATTAAACGAACCCGCACCTAATACAACTAGACGCCGCTTTGAAGATGCTTTGTAGAAAGCACGATCACTATCTTCCGGCGCTAGCTCTTCTCGTGGCGACATCCCAACGATCTTGCAATATCCGCCCGCCGGAATAACTTTTATACCAAACTCAGTTTCACCTCTAGTAGTTGACCAAATTCGTTGGCCAAATCCAAGAAAAAATTCAGTCACTTTCATGCCATACCGTTTTGCCGTTATGTAATGACCGAATTCATGGACCATTACCGAAAAAAGCAGTGCTACTACAAATGCAATTACCCCAAGAATTCCCACTTAAACCCCTAACGTTTCACGAGCTACTCGTCGGGCATCATTCTCGATAGCGCTGACATCTTTAAGATCACGCAATTTTATTGGCGCACCAGCGCCGATTTTCTGCAACACAGTTTCGATGCTATCCACAATTGCTGTGAATTTAATGCGACCTTCAAGAAAAGCTGCTACTGCAACCTCGTTGGCAGCATTAAATATGGCAGTTGTGCCACCACCTAAATCACCACACCTCCGCGCTAAATCAATGGCTGGAAATTTTTCATTATTGATCGGCTCAAAACTCCACTCATGTTTTGCTTTCCAATCAATGGCCACCATTAAATCTGAGGTTCGCTCCGGAAAACCTAAGGCATAACCAATCGGCCCTTTCATATTGGGTGGGCTCGCTTGCGCCAAAGTAGAACCATCTTTGAATTCCACCATTGAGTGAATCACAGATTGCGGATGAACCACCGCTTCGATTTTCTCGTAAGGTAAATCAAATAAATAATGTGCCTCGATGATCTCTAACCCTTTATTAACTAAGGTTGCGGAGTTTACGGTAACCACGTTACCCATACTCCATGTTGGATGAGTTAATGCTTCTGTCACTGTGACTGTAGAAAGATCGCTTCGATCTCTAAATGGCCCACCGCTTGCAGTGAGAATAACTTTTTTTACATCACTCAACTTTCCGGCAAGCATGCATTGGTAAAGCGCTGAATGTTCGGAATCAACTGGGATTATTCGATCCCGACCATAAGCCATCACTAAATCGCCACCGGCAACTAGCGACTCTTTATTTGCTAACGCAACTAAGTTTCCGGCAGCAAGGGCTGCCAGAGTTGGCTCTAATCCGATTGAACCG
>DKNC01000050.1:6431-10584 GCA_002470135.1 Actinobacteria bacterium UBA7398
CCATCTTTTATCGCGGAAGTATCGGCCGTGGTACCAACTATGGGAACGTTAAATTTTTTCGCTTGGGAAAGTAAAAGTTGTAAATTCTTTGATCCTGATGCAAGGCCAACTACTTTGAATTTTCCGGGATTGGCAGCAACAATCTCTAAAGCTTGCAGGCCGATTGAGCCAGTGGAGCCCAAAATGACAATCTCGCGCATGGGGTTATCTTCTCAGGTCGAGCGGAAAACTCCACATTTAAGCGTTATGGAATTAGTGGCGTTGGGAATTTAGTTTGGCTAAGCACCACTCCTAACATAATCGCCAGCGCCATTAAGAAGAGCTCAACACCAACAAGCCGAGTAAATAGTTGGACTCCTTTTATTGAAAGCGAATCCAAAGTATTTAGAATTCGAGTTCTATAAAAAGCACCAAAACCACCGAGAGCAATCAAGAGCATAATTTTGCTTAATAAAATTAAACCGTACCTACTATTAAGCAGATCATTAAACAAATCTATTCGTAGTGAAGCATTCACTACGCCGCTAATAACTACGCAAATAAAACAAATTAAAGCTATCGGACTAAATACTTTTACTGCTGGAAATAGATCAGAGCTCTGTAGCGCCACTAAAATCACCAGGCTTAATACACCAGCAACCCAGAGTGAGACCGAAAGAATATGTAGCCCCCAACTAGTTATCGCTAATAAATGCTCCGAATTTGATCCGGAATGGCCACCTAACGCTGGCGGCAATAATGAGAGTGCTGCAAAAAAGGTAAGTACTCGAGCGCCGACTTGGCTCTTAATTAATTGCGCCCAAATCGCAATAATGATTCCAGCAAAAGTCTGTGCCAACATTACTTGGCCAGTGCGAACCTGAATTAAGAAACTTCTGAGCATGATTGGTTCGCTTAATACCATTCCAATTGAACCCGCAAAAATATCGGCAAGCTTTAAAATGGAAAGGAAGAAAACATCAGCAGCCCATGCAAAACCTATAAATGAAATCCAGTTATAAGTTCGCTTTGAAATCAATTTCGATCCCTGCGGCAAAAAATGCGACACCAATAGAAGCAGCGCAATTATGCAGATAGGAAGTAACCGATCAAGCCACTGAACTAGTGGAATCAGCCCTTTAACAATCGGATCAGTGGTTGGAATTGGGCAATCCCCTGATTTTTAGGTAAAGGAAAGTGCGAATGCGCCAAGCGCAGCGGAGACTGTCATCCAGATCCACCAAACTTGAATGATTTCTACATGCCAATGATCGGTTTTGTATAAACCAAGTCGGGCGCGATTCCAATTACCGAGCGAAATAAATGCAGTTAGGGCAAGGTGTAAGGCATTCAGACCAGCTATCAAGTAATAGCAAGACGCATAAGCACCCATTCGCATTGTAAATGGCGCACTATTCATCTGCTGAATTTGATAAACCAAACCAATCACGCTCATCGCAAATGCAATCATGGCGCCTAATGTAAGTTGGGCTTGATTTTTAGCTTTAGCGCCTTGAAGAGCATAACGATTTAGCAACATTCCGAATCCGGAAATGATCGCAATATATAAAGCACCCATGCTAGAGACAGGAACGGTCTCAGGCACTTCTTCAGTTGCTGCCGGCAGCCACATGTTGTTTACATTCTGTCCTTTTAGATAGAAATAAACAAAGAGAATACTTAACGCCATTGCAACATCTGCAACGATGATAAGAATTACACCTAATCGATTACGACTTCCAACTACATCTGGATGTTCGTGATGGGCGTGGGTTGTCTCTTGGCTCATGACTTTGCCTTTCCGTAACCGTAAGCATCTGTTGTGACGACTGGAAGCGTTGCAAAGTTTTCTAGCGGAACTGGAGTAGGAACGCTCCATTCCAAAGTCTTTGCAAACCAAGGATTGTCGGAAGCTTTAATTCCATTACGCCAAGAATCAACTACTGCGAATAGAAGGATGAGCATGCCGGTCATAATTACATAAGCACCAGCGGTTGTGACCATATTTCCACGGTTAAACATTGCGTTATAAGCCTCAACTCGTCGAGGTTGACCAGCAAGTCCAACTAGGAACATACCCATGAATGCCACGTTAAATCCAATTTGTACCATCCAGAATGAAACCCAAGAAAGTCGACGATCTAACATTCGACCGGTCATCTTTGGGAACCAATATGAAAGCGATGCAATTGCGCCAGTTAAACCAGCACCCATTAGTGTGTAATGGAAGTGCGCAGTTACGAACATGGTGCCATGCAAAGCGCCATCAGCTGGAACATCCGAAAGGTAAATACCTGTGATGCCACCAACCATAAAGTTCCATAGCAGCGCATAAATAGATGCCATTGGCACTGTCAACCAAAGTCGACCTCGCCATAGCGTTCCAACTAATACTAAGAAGAGCATTCCAGTAGGAATTGAAATCAATTCTGTAGTTAACATAAATGGACCATTAAGCAAGGGAGCCCATCCGCTCATATACATATGGTGTGCCCAAACCAAGGCACTTAATCCGCAGATTCCGGCTATTCCCATAACAGCAACATTGAAACTAAATAGCGGTCGGCGAGTAAATACTGGAGCCATTTCCATTAGAGCCCCAATTGCTGGAAGCAGAATTACATAAACCTCTGGGTGTCCCATCAGCCAGAACAAGTTTTCGTAAAGCCAGCCACTACCACCACCAGCTGGATTATAAAAAGTTGTACCCATTGCGCGATCAAACGCCGACATAATTTGAGAAAGGAAGAAGACTGGGAAAGCAGGAAGCGCCAGCGCAACAGATGCCACAACACCATAAATAAATATTGGAGTTCTGTTCCATGTCATGCCGCGAGCGCGCATCCGAACAACGGTTGCAGTTATGTTTGCACCGGCGACCATCGTGGAAATCGCGAAGATACAAATGAACATTATGTATCCATCCATACCTGCAGGCGATTCTGAAGCTAACGGTTCATAAGCCGTCCAACCAGTCATGATTCCACCTAAGAAGAAGGAGGAGAGGATTGGTGGAATAGCCGCAACGATTAGCCAGAAACTAAGTGCATTTAATCGAGGAAATGCCATATCTCGTGCGCCAATCATGATTGGCATTACGAAGTTACCAAATGGTCCAGTGATCATGATGATAGTTCCAACAATCATGATAATTCCGTGAATACCAACGATCGCGTTGTAAGCCTGCGGGTGAATCCAACCACCTTCTGGATTTCCTAAGTTGGTCCGGATCAGCATCGCAAGAATTCCGCCAACACCGAAAATGATCATAGTTGTTACTAAGTACTGAATACCTACAACTTTGTGATCCGTTGTATATCTAAAATATCGTTTTGTGCCTAAATCTTTTCCAGCATAAAACATATTTTCATCATGTGATAAATCTTTGCCGAGCAACCAGCGGAACGGTCCAATAAGTGCGCCAATTCCAACCATAAACCCAATGAACCATCCAATCATCGCCAACAAAATTATTTGATCATGTTTGGTATGAATCAACATTGCGTCGGTATCTTCCGGAATCAATTTAGCTGCCAATACATAGAAGACGACAGCCAAAATAATTCCTAGGCCAAATGCAGTAAATACATTTAGTTTTTCAATTAAGGGACTCTTGGCAGAATGACCTGCTGATGCAGTTCTACCCATTGTGGTTGTCATTAAGCTCTGCCTCCTTGACTCTTAATCCATGCGTCATAATCTGCTTGGCTAACTACGTGCACTTGACTCTGCATATAAGCATGTAGGAGGCCGCAAAGTTCGGCGCACCGAACGTCGAATACTCCAATTTTGTTTGGCGTCACTGCCGTTTGGGTTATATATCCAGGATTCGCATCGACTTTAACCCCCATCTGCACAATCCAGAAAGAGTGTTTAACATCCTTTGCAGAAACGTTAAAAATCACTGGTCGATCAACAGGTAGATATAAATCATGGGAACGTACGCCAGCATTATCTGGATAATCAAAGTTCCATAACCATTGTTGGCCAGTTACATTTACGTGAATTGCATTTGGCGCTTGCAGAGATTTAGCATCTTCTTGCATCACAATCATTCCAAAAACCAGTGCAAATAAGCAAAGAAGTCCGGAAGTTACAATCCAAACCGCAGCTGCTTTAGGGCTATTTGCAATTTCATGATCAGATTCTGCTGGCGGCGTATCGCCATAATGCC
>DKNC01000050.1:10635-13023 GCA_002470135.1 Actinobacteria bacterium UBA7398
CCCATGTGAAAACTTTCATCATGCGAATGGTGTTTGCCATCGTCTCTGATGCAGGTGCCCCCATTGAGCGAGCAATTACTTCACCAGCTATGCCACCAAGTAATACGCTAAGGATTACCCATAAAATAGCCGTCTCTTTAACATCTTTTCGTTTCCACCAAGGAGCTTTATCCTGAGTTTGAGTTTGACTCATTTTTCTGCTCCTTAGTTATCTGTAACGATAAAGTGACCGGACATAAATCCTTGTGATGACATTGGGCCACCAAAGCGAGCGAGCGTTCCATCGCCGCAAGGGAATTCGCAGTTCCAAACATATTCGCCGGCATCGCCAGTAATAATTGTGAATTTAACAATTGTTGGATTTATATATTCGCCTTCGTTTTCTGACATCTTGTCTTCAGGAACCATCGGCATCGGAACATTTATAAATACATTGCTTTTGCCATTTGATAAGCCACGAACTGTAAAAGTATGCCCGATGGTATTTGCATCAACTTTCGTAACATCCTTGCCATTTATATTTATGGTCCCATTCATAGTTCCGGCAACCCGGGCAAAGAAGTCATTTGTGATCGGCTCACCGCTGTCGTATTGCTTCATTGTGAATGTGATTGCGGAGTGCGCTGGAACCCTGAAATTTGTTGAAGGGCCGTAACTAACCCAATCTGGATGCGGGCTGCTAGTTTTGAAAAAGCTATCCGGATAAATAGAGAGATCCATTGTGTAATGCTTTAGCGTGCCTTGCGGAGTTTCTAACGTTCCAGCTGGAGTAGCATCTAAAATTGTGGTGTCGGCTTTTGCGGCCGAGACATAAGTTCCAATTCCAGCAATCAATCCAGCACCTAGTACTACTGTGGCAAATGCTCCGACTATCCGTCTATTCATTGAATTCACTCCATTGCTTCATCAAGTGGTGGCACCTACCTAGACAAGTCATTAAGGTAACCCTCGTCACGCCAATAACCAAGGACAATCACAGGTGAATTTGAGTTTTATAACTCGAGTTCTAGCGTTTAGTGGGGAGCCAAAGCATGGTCCATGGAATCCCGCCTAATTTCTGGGCTTGGTGGCAACTAGCACCGGAGAGTTCAATACCTCTCTTATTGCTTGCTTACCTTTTCTTCACTTTATCCAAAGCCAACTCAATCTCGCTACGGGATCAATGGTTCTTCTACTTGGGCCTGCTTAGCGTTGTGTTAGTGGTTAATACCCCAATTGGTACCCATGCGCCAACGCTTTTCTGGTGTCACATGATTCAACATATGGTTCTGATGATGATCTCTGGACCGCTTTTAGTTTTGGGCAGCGTGGCTCACTTCAAGCCAAAGAATTCACTTTTTGAATACTTAACGAACCCTTGGATTAGTTGGGCTATTTATGCAGCGCTAATGATGGGGATACATTTCACAACTCTGCATGAAATCGTAATGAAAAAAGTTTGGATTCATAACTTCATTGAGGTGCCGGCATATGTAATTGTCGCTTATCTCTTTTATTACAACTTATTGGATAAGAAGACGCCGCAGAGCCGAATCTCACCAGCCATCTCGGTTTTCTCACTCTTTTTTATGATGGTTCCTGAAACACTTACCGGTTTCTTTATTTATGTGGCACCGAAATCTCTTTACGATAATATGTTTGAAATAAATGATCAACGCCTTGGCGGTTCACTAATGTGGTCTGGAAGTATGATTATTGATACTGGCTGGCTGGCATTTGCAGTATTTCATTGGATTAAGAGCGAAGAACGTAAATCAATTGAAATTGATGCCGAGATAGCTGCGGAGAATCGTAAATAATGAGCGAGCCAGAATGGATTCATGAAGAATATGAACCAAAACCTGCGACTAAGAAACAGAAATTAATTCTAAATATTTCACTTGGATTAGCGTTGCCATTTTGTATCTGGGCTGGTTGGTTTGAACTTTCGCGGGCGCAAACTGGAAATTGGCGGGCCTGGGTTTACACATTTGAATGGCCATTTTTCGGTGGTGTCTGCATCTACCTTTGGAATCGACTTCGCAAAGGTGATATCCCAAAAATACCGAAACCGAATCTGCCTTATACGATTACCGATGAGAATGAGGTTGATAAATAGCGCTAGAATCGAGCTATGTCTACTGGCTCAAATATTCCGCAAGTTCGTAAATTAGTAACTGCTATCCCAGGTCCAAAATCCCAAGCCTTAATGCAACGGCGTAGCGATGCCGTATCCACAGCACTTGGTATGGCCATCCCAGTAATGGTTGAAAAAGCTGGTGGCGGTGTGATCGTTGATATCGATGGCAACTCCATCATCGATATGGGTTCTGGCATTGCAGTAGTAAGCGTTGGAAATAGCGCCGACCGCGTTGTGAAAAATGTTATTGATCAAGTGCAAGCTTTTAC
>DKNC01000050.1:13037-13362 GCA_002470135.1 Actinobacteria bacterium UBA7398
CTGGTAAAAAGAAATCTGCGCTATTTAACTCCGGCGCGGAAGCGTTAGAAAACGCTGTAAAAATTGCCCGACGCTTTACAAAGCGGGAAGCGGTTGTGGTATTTGAACACGGTTATCACGGTCGCACAAATTTAACTATGGCAATGACCGCTAAGAACATGCCATATAAAGATGGTTTCGGCCCATTTACTCCAGAAATTTACCGGATGCCAATGGCTTACCCATACCGATGGCCAGGTGGTGCTGATAATTGCGCAAACGAAGCGCTCGATCTTGTACTCCATAAAATTGAAAAAGAAATCGGCGTAAATCGGCTCGCTGCAAT
>DKNC01000050.1:13420-16906 GCA_002470135.1 Actinobacteria bacterium UBA7398
ATGGATTCCATTCACGCGGGTGGGTTAGGTGGCACTTTTGGTGGCTCCCCAATCGCTTGCGCGGCAGCGCTCGGCGCAATTGCAACCATTGAAGAAGAAAAGTTATGTGATCGCGCGCTCCACCTTGGAAAAATAATGCGGGATTCACTACTAGCCATGCAGAAAAAATACGCAATCATCGGTGATGTTCGTGGTCGCGGTGCCATGCAAGCTATCGAATTAGTATTGCCAGGCGGAATTGAACCAAACCCAACCGCACTCGCCTCAATCGTCAAATACTGCCAAGTAAATGGCGTACTTATTCTTTCGGCTGGAACTTACGGAAACGTAATTCGATTACTGCCGCCGCTAGTAATGCCAGAAAACTTATTGGTTGAAGCGTTAGAAATCCTTGATCAAGCTATCGCGCAAGCGATTTAACGGTCCAGTAAATTCCTAGTCGGCGAATAAACGCCACCAGTACGTTTAAATGCAATTGCACTTATCGCTTCTAGCACCACGCGATTAGCCAACATAGCTGTGATATCTGCGCTATCAAATGGTGGCGAAACTTCGACAATATCAACGCCAACAATCGGAAGTTCCAAACAAATTCGACGCACCGCTTCCAATAACTCTCTGCTGGTCATGCCACCTGGTTCTGGTGTGCCAGTTCCCGGAGCCATCCCAGGATCAACCACATCAATATCAACTGAAAGAAATACACCTTCACAACCATCGGTAAGTGTTACAAAAGATTCATCTAGAACTGCTTTCATACCGCGATGATGAATCTCAGTCATTTCATACGAACGCATTCCTTGATCGCGCATCCAATCAAGGGTGCTGTTATCTGGCCAATATCCGCGTAGCCCTAATTGCAAGAATCGATCGCCGCGCACGGCGCCAGAATCAATCAACCGTCGCATTGGAGTTCCATGTCCAACAAGTGCACCAAATTGATTGTCACCGGTATCGGCATGTGCATCAAAATGAATCATCGAAATTTTTCCAAAACCTCGGTGATTAGCGATCCCAGTTACATCAGCAGAAGCGATTGAATGGTCGCCACCGAGCACTACCGCAATCGCACCAGCTCTAGAAATTTTCTCAGTGGCAGCTTCTAAAACCTTAAGCGAATCAACTAAATCTCCTGGCGGCATTAATAAATCGCCAGCATCAAACACTTTTAAATCTTTCAAACCATCTACGCGCAAAGCTAGGTGCGGCCGCTCGCCATCGTGCGGCAAATAATCGGTTCCTCTGATCGCTTGCGGACCAAATTTTGCACCTGATCTGTGTGAAGTTCCAGAATCAATCGGTGCGCCAACAATAATTACATCTGCGCCTTTGTAACTTCCAGGATTATCTAGATCGCATGCAGGGACGCCAAGAAAGGTGAAGTTAGGGCCATACATATTGCCGATGTTGGTCATGGTTAAAGACTATCTCGCTTTTCTGCGGCGGCTGATTATCTGTCCAGCCACAACAATAAAAAGCGCAATAAAGAACATAGAGCTACCGATTACGTTGGCTTGTGCTGGAATACCTCGGGCAGCAGATACATAAACAAACTTCGGAAAAGTAGCGACAGTTCCGGAGTTGAAGTTTGTAATGATGAAATCGTCAAATGAAAGACTGAAGGATAGAAGTGCTGCGCCAGCGATACCAGGCATCACTAGTGGCAAAGTTATGTAACGGAAAGTTTCGCGTTCGTTTGCATATAGATCCATTGCCGCTTGTTCTAACCGAGGATCAAGGCTGGCTATTCTTGCCTTAACAGTGACTACTACGAATGAGATACAGAACATCACGTGCGCAATAATGATTGTGGTCATCCCGGGATTGATTCGGAAGTTTAAAAACATAGCTAAAAGCGATGCGCCAAGGACAACTTCGGGTGTGGCCATTGGCAGAAAAATCAAAAGGTTTATTACTGATCGACCTTTAAAGCGATAGCGGCCAAGTGCAAACGCAATCATGGTGCCAAGGATGGTTGCAAGAATTGTGGAGATTAATCCGATTTTTAGTGAATTACCCAGCGCTGAGCAAACTTCTGGCGCTCCGCAAGGGTTCTTCCAATTATCGAGTGTGAATCCTTTCCAAATTAAATTACTTTTACCGGCGTCATTAAATGAGAATGCAAAGGTGTAAGCAACTGGGATAAATAGATAAATAAATGCTAGTGCGGCGTAAATCCTGATTAAGTTACGCGCAAACCAACGTGAAGCCCGGTGTGAAAGCGTTGGCATAGGCGCTGGCGCAAGAGTGGCAATTTTCATACCAATTCATCCGTTCCAGATTTACGAATGTATAGCGTTACTAAAACTAAAATGGCTGCCATTAAAGTAAAGGAAAGTGCAGCAGCAGTTGGGTAATCGACAATCGCAAAGAAGCGCGAATCAATAACGTTACCAATCATTCGAGTATTTGGATTTCCTAATAAGTAAGCATTTACATAATCACCAGCAGCTGGTATGAAAGTTAGAAGGGTCCCAGCAACAACGCCCGGCATAGATAACGGCACGGTTACTCTGCGAAAAGTGGTTAAACCATTGGCGTAGAGATCGCCAGCTGCTTCGAGTGTTCGTGGGTCGATACGTTCTAAGCTCGCATAAAGCGGCAGCGTCATGAATGGAAGAAAGTTATAAGTTAAACCAGATACAACCGCAAATGGTGTTGAGGTTAAGCGAATGTCATTACTGAAAAACGGAAGCGCTTTTAAGAATGAAACTACCGGTCCTTCATCCCCCAGAATTTGAGTCCAAGCAACGGTGCGGAGCAAGAACGAGGTAAAAAATGGTGCGACTACAAGAACTAATAAGAAGCTACGCATTTTTCCAGCTTTAAAAGCAATCATGTAAGCAAGCGGATATGCAATCGCTAATGCGAGAAGCGTCGCAATTCCAGCATAAATAAATGAACGAAAGAATTGATCTTTGTTAGCGCTAAATGCATCAAGGTAATTTTGAAAGCGAAGTGATTGCACATATGTTCCAACGGCTGCACCTTCTGGGCGAGTCATAGTGGAGGTACTTGCCAGAGTTGCAATTGGAAGAACAAAAAAACCTATCAACCAGACCAGTCCTGGTAGTAGTAATAGGTAAGGCGTTAGTGATCGCTTCTTTTCTGCATTATCGATAGCTGGCGCACTTGCGTGCGCAGTCGCATGTAAAAATGCCATTAGCTTTTATTAATCGGCTTCGTGATCGACGTCTGCACCGGCAGCGAGATCCTGATCGCCATCAAGTGCGAATGTGTGAGCTGGTTCCCAAGATAGTGAGACGGTATCCCCCACTTTAATATCAGGAGCGCCAGCATCGTTTTGTTCAAAAACAACTAACTCTTCATCCCACGATGTTTTAACTAAATATTGCGTAGAAACGCCAACGAAGGATGCATCGGTAACGGTGCCATTTCCAATTGAATTCTTGCTACTAGCATTGATATTCAACTTCTCTGGGCGTACGCCAATTAATACTGAATCTCCGTGTGAAGCCATCCGCG
>DKNC01000050.1:16967-17472 GCA_002470135.1 Actinobacteria bacterium UBA7398
CCCATCTGTTCAATTTTTCCTTGGTTCATAACGGCGATTGTGTCCGCCATCGTCATGGCTTCTTCTTGGTCGTGCGTGACGTGAATAAAGGTGATGCCAACTTCCATCTGAATCCGCTTTAATTCAATCTGCATTTGGCGACGAAGCTTCAAATCAAGTGCGCCAAGTGGTTCATCTAAAAGTAGAACTTCTGGCTTATTTACAATGGCCCGAGCGACCGCAATACGTTGCTGCTGGCCACCAGAAAGTTGGTTTGGTTTGCGTTCGGCAAGATGACCCAGTTCTACCAATTCCAAAACGTTATCTACATCTTTCTTAACATCTTTAACGCCACGACGACGTAACCCGAATGCGATGTTTTCAAAAATAGTTAGATGTGGAAAAAGTGCGTAGTTTTGGAAGACGGTATTTACTGGACGTCGATATGGTTTTGCAGTTGTAATATCGGTATCGCCAATTGAAATCATGCCCTGAGTAGGTTCCTCTAGCCCGGCAATCATTCGTA
>DKNC01000050.1:17518-17733 GCA_002470135.1 Actinobacteria bacterium UBA7398
CGCGGCACCGTTAGCGAAAGATCGTCAACAGCGATGAAATCAGCAAACCGCTTTGTTAACCGATTGAGATGTAAATCGCCTCTACTATCCGAAACTTTCGGGTTGGACATTAGAAGTTAGTTGCCAGTTGCTTCATCAAAAGCAGTTTGGAACTTAGTGCTCTCATCTGTTGTGAGAGCGCGGAAGACCTTAACTTTTGCAAGTGTTGCGGCATC
>DKNC01000050.1:17755-27880 GCA_002470135.1 Actinobacteria bacterium UBA7398
GCAGCTTCTACTGGGCAGATGTAATTTACATATGCCGCAACTTGCGCTGCAACTGCAGGTTCGTAGTAGTAGTTAATCAGCGCTTCCGCATTCTTTTTATGGGCTGAAGTTGAAGGAATTAGTACGTTATCGCTCCAAAGCGTTCCGCCGGATTCTGGAATAGCAAAATCAAATTTGCCTTTGTTCTCTGTCTTAAGTACGAACAAGTCACCAGACCAGCCAATAACCGCAACTGCATCTCCGCTAACCAGGCTTTCCGTGTAAGCATTTCCTTTTACTTGTCGGATAAAGCCATCTGCAATTTTTCCTTTAAGGAAATCAATTGCGTTCATATATTGATCTTCAGTGAAAGCACCTGAAGGATCTACTCCTTGATATTGCATAATAATTCCCATGGTGTCGCGTAGCTCAGAGAGCACCATAACGCGACCCTTATTTTCTTTTGCAAAAAGATCATCAATCGTGTGAACGCCTTTTTTAATCTTTTCGGTGTTCCAGCCAAAACCAGCAAAACCTGATTGCCAAGTTAGTGAATAGTGGCGGCCTTGGTCATAGCCAACATCGTTTAAAATTGCACGGATATTTGTTTTATTTGGAATGTTTGCTTCATCGAATTTTGCGGCATATCCAAATTGAATCCAACGATCAACCATCCAGTCGGTTGGAGTTACTATGTCATAACCAATATCCGAACCAATTTTTAACTGTCCTTGTACTTTGCCGTAGAAAGTATTGTTGTCATCGATATCTTCTTTATATGTTGGAGTAATTCCAGTCTTTGCGGCAAAGGCTTCAAGAGTTGGGTATTTCTTAGAATCTTCATCGAAATCTAAGTAATACGGCCAGCTAGCCCACCGTACAATTTTTTCGGTATCGCTAACATCTTCAATAGTTTTTGCCGCGGTATCACTAGAACCAGTTCCGCATGAAGCGAGCGCCACGCTCGCACCGATTGCGCCAACGCCAGCTAGTACGCCACGACGTGAGAGCTGTGCATTGATAATTGACTTCGTTACTGGGTTTAACTTTTCATTCTGATTGGCGGACATGGCTCTACTTTCTGTCTCGAAGTGGCGATTTAAATTCCTGTGCGGACTTTACAACCAAAATTAGGCGTTGAGGTTGGTCATGACATGCTTAATTCGGGTGTAATCCTCGAACCCATATTGGGAGAGGTCTTTGCCGTAACCCGAATGCTTGAAGCCACCATGTGGCATCTCGGCCACGACTGGAATATGGGTATTTATCCAAACGCAACCAAAATCGAATGCCCGAGCAAGCCGCATAGCTCGACCATGATCTTTGGTCCAGATACTGGAAGCTAATCCATATTTCACGCCGTTGGCATTTCTGATTGCTTCGGCTTCATCAGTGAACTTCTGGATCGTAATTACTGGTCCAAAAATTTCATTCTGGATCATTTCATCATCCTGACGAAGGCCCGAAACAACAGTAGGTGGGAAGAAATATCCGGGTTGCTTAAGCGCAACTCCGCCAGTCTGCACCGTGGCATGGGATGGGGTGCGGTTAAAGAAATCGCTGACTCGAGCTAATTGATTGGCATTATTAACTGGGCCAACCAGAACATCTTGATCTGGCATACCAATTGCAATTTTATTCTTGGCTTGGTCAGTTAATAGCGCGACCATATCGTCGTATGCGCTCGCTTCAACTAAAACTCGAGTCGCAGCGGTGCAATCTTGGCCAGCATTGAAATATCCAGCAATTGCAATCGCCTCGGCTGCAGCTTCTAAATCAGCATCATCGAAGACAACTACTGGCGCTTTGCCACCAAGTTCAAGGTGAACTTTCTTTAAATCCTTCGCTGCAGATCCGGCAACTTCCATACCTGCTCTTACTGAACCAGTAATGGAAACCATCTGCGGGATTGCATGATCGATAAGTGCGCGACCACTATCGCGATCACCACAGATAACGTTAAAAACACCAGCAGGTAAAAATTCTGACATTAATTCAGCCATCCATACCGTTGATGCTGGTGTGGTATCACTTGGTTTTAATACAACAGTATTTCCGGCAGCGATGGCTGGGGCCCACTTCCAAACTGCCATCATCATTGGATAATTCCACGGCGTAACTTGCGCGCAAACTCCGATTGGTTCGCGACGAATAAAGGAAGTCATGCCGCGCATATATTCGCCAGCGGAACGACCTTCTAGGTTTCGGGCAGCACCGGCAAAAAAACGAATCTGGTCTAACATCGGTGGAATCTCTTCCGAAGTTGTAACCGCTAGCGGCTTTCCAGTGTTCTCGCTTTCAAGAGCAACTAGCTCGTCAGCACGAGATTCAATCGCATCTGCGATTTTTAATAAAGCTTTTTGTCGTTCGCTTGGTGTGGAATCCCGAAAGTCTTCAAATGCTTTTGCGGCGGCGTTCATGGCGCTATCTACATCTGTCGCGCTGGAAATCGGTGCCTTTGCAAATACTTGACCGGTGGCTGGATTAATTAGATCTGAAGTTTTTCCACTTGTCGCAGGAACGCTCTTGCCGTTGATGAAATTGTTTAGAGTTTTCATTCCGATTCCTTTTCCTAGTTATGGTTCCGAATTTACCCGTTTAACCTAAAAGATAAAACCCCTTAATTAAACTTTTTCAGCGGCGGCCAGTTGCCCGCACGCACCATCAATTTCACGGCCACGAGTATCACGAACCGTTACCGTGACTCCGTAATCTTCTAGAATCTTCACAAATTCCATCTCATCTTTCTTGCGAGATGCAGTCCATTTAGAACCAGGCGTCGGATTTAGTGGAATTAAATTCACGTGGGCATCGCGGTTTTTCAATAGCCGACCAAGTAAATCCGCCCGCCAGGCTTGATCATTAATATCTCTAATCATTGCGTACTCGATCGAATAGCGACGACCAGTGTTATCCGAATATGCATCTGCGGCCATCAAAACCTCTTTAACTTTCCAGCGAGAATTAATCGGCACCAAAGTGTCGCGAAGTTCATCATCAGGAGTGTGCAGTGAGATGGCGAGGGTTACCTGAATATCTTCTTTCATTAACTTTTCTATTCCCGGAACTAAACCAACTGTTGAAACCGTTACTGACCGCGCACCAATACCGATTCCATCCGGATTTGGCGAAATAATATTTCTAACAGTGCGAATAACTGGATTGTAATTAGCTAACGGTTCGCCCATTCCCATAAATACCACATTTGAAAGCCGGGTTGGCCCGTCACCGATTTCACCATCGTTACAAGCTTTTGCGGCGGCAACAATTTGTGCGGTAATTTCACCGGCAGTTAAGTTGCGCGTTAACCCGGCTTGGCCAGTTGCGCAAAAAGGACAGTTCATGCCACATCCAGCTTGCGATGAAATGCACACTGTGGTGCGATCTTTGTAACGCATGATTACCGATTCCACCATTACGCCGTCATGCAATTTCCATAAATCTTTTCTAGTTTTCCCGTTATCGCAATCAACCGATTTAACTAGGGTAATTAACTTCGGCATAAAATGTTCTGCGACTAACGGCCGCATTGTTGCTGGGATATCGGTCCAACTCTCTGGATCATCGCTAAAGTGCGTGAAGTAATGGGTCGCGATTTGATTTGCCCGAAAAGCTGGTAACCCTAATGCAATCGCTTTAGCGCGACGCTCTTCTGGAGCTAGATCCGATAAATGTTCTGGCGCTTTTTTACGTTGTTTTGGTTCTTCGAAAACTAATTTAATTTCACTCATGAGAAACGCTTAATTAATTCAAGTACACACCAAAGCGAAGGCGCTGTTAGTAACGCAGAATCTAATCGATCTAACATGCCACCATGGCCCGGGAGTAAAGACCCCATATCTTTTATTAATAAATCTCGCTTGAGCGCACTTTCAATTAAGTCGCCAACGGTTGCGGTGATCACGCATAAAACACCGACCGCGGCACCAATTATCGGGTTGTACTCGAGCATGTAGCGGAAAGCTAGCGCGCCACCGATCGCAGTAAATACCAATCCCCCAGCAAAACCTTCCCAAGTTTTCTTAGGACTAATTTTTTCGGCTAACGGATGCTTTCCTAAAAGCACACCAAATATGTATGCGAAGGTGTCATTGCACCCAACCAAAATAACTAACGTTGCAATATTTAATAAGCCATCATGTGGTCGTGCTAAGAGAATTAAGAATCCACCGAGAAATCCAAGGTAGAGCAGGGTGAATGTGGCGGCAGTCGAGTTCTTAACAAAACCGGTTATTCCTTTTAGTAAAATTAAGAAGTAGAGAACTGGTAATAGCAAGGCAGTTGCAACTGCAAGTCCAGCCACGCCACCAAACCAAGTTGAGACCATTAGCGCAGTTGTTGCCAATGACAATTGAAAAAGCGATACTTCAAATTCAGCAGTTTTAAATGCTCTGGTTAATTCGCGCACGCTTAGCAAGACGGCTACAGTCACCACTCCGGCAAAGGCAATTGGAAGATATTTCATCGTGAGAAAAATAAGCGCAAGCAAACTTAACGAAACGGCTATTGAAGGCAGCAGCTTTCGCCCAGCTTTTTTATTTATTGCTTCATTTAATGAGTGCAGATCGGACATAAGAGTTCTTCTCTAAACTTCGAGAAGTTCAACCTCTTTGTGCTTAAGTAATTCATCAATTTTTGCTACATGGTCAGAGGTCATTTTCTCTAAGTCTTTTTCAGCTCGAGTTAAATCATCTTTGCCAATAACGCCATCTTTTTCTAACTTTTCCATTGCTTCTTTTGCGTTACGGCGGATATTGCGTAGCGAAATTTTAGAATCTTCACCTTTATTTTTTGCGACTTTTATGAACTCTTTACGACGTTCTTCCGTTAATTGTGGAAAATTAATTCGAATTACACCACCATCGTTGCCTGGATTAACACCTAAATCTGACTCGCGAATCGCTTTCTCAATTGAAGCCATTGCACCTTTGTCATAAGGAGTAATTAAAGCCATCCGGGCTTCTGGAACTTGGACTGAGGCTAACTGTGAAAGCGGTGTAAAGGTTCCGTAGTAATCAACCATAATTTTTCCGAACATGGATGGGTGCGCACGGCCAGTACGGATGCTTGCGAAATCTTCCTTTGCCACATCTACTGCCTTAGCCATCTTGGCAGTAGTGTCACTTGTTATTGCGGCTAGATTCGACATTTTGCTCCTTCTTACTTATTAGGAAAACGCTAGGAAACTATCGTTCCGATATTTTCACCAGCGACAGCACGTGCAATATTTCCTTTTCTCATTAAATCAAAGACCACTATCGGCAAACTATTCTCGCGGCAGAGCGCGAATGCTGCGGCATCTGCAACAGCAAGTGATCTACTTAAAACTTCATCATATGAAATGGTTTCGTATTTAGTAGCGCTCTTATCTTTTCGTGGATCTGCGCTATAAACGCCATCAACACCACTCTTTGCTAGCAAGAGCGCATCAACGCCGATTTCAAGTGCGCGTTGGGCTGCAACAGTATCGGTTGTGAAGAATGGCATTCCAGCGCCAGCACCGAAAATTACAACTCGGCCTTTCTCTAAGTGGCGAATTGCGCGCCGTGGTACATAAGGCTCGGCGACTTGTCCCATTGCGATTGCTGTTTGCACCCGAGTATCGATTCCTGCTTTTTCCAAGAAATCTTGAAGTGCTAAACAATTCATAACGGTACCGAGCATGCCCATATAGTCTGCGCGAGCGCGATCCATGCCACGCGTTTGCAACTCAGCGCCACGGAAATAGTTTCCGCCGCCAACAACAATTGCTACTTCAACGCCACTTCGCACTACATCTGCGATTTGGGTTGCGACATCATGCACAACATCGGGATCAACACCGATTCCTTTTTCGCCACCGAATACTTCACCTGAAAGCTTAAGGAGCACTCGACGATAGCTTTTTCGATTGCTAGCCATCTTGAGTGCTCCTTTCTTAAACTATTATTACTTAATCAGTTCCGTTAAATCCCTAGGGAAAGGTTACTGACCAACGCGGAATCGATGGAAGGCAGACACAGTAGTTCCGGCCTCATCTAGAACCTGTTGGACCGATTTCTTCTGATCTTTCGCGAATGCCTGCTCTAGGAGCGTGACATCTTTGAAGAATCCAGTTACTCGACCTTCGGTGATCTTGGCGATTGCCGCATCTGGCTTACCTTCATTTCGAGCTGTCTCTTCGGCAACTCGACGTTCGTTTTCAACTAGTTCAGCAGGCACCTCGTCGCGCTTTAAGTATTGCGGTGAGAACGCCGCAATATGTTGCGCAATATCTTTACCAGTTTCTGGGTTTGCTTTTGTTAACGCAACTACTACACCAACTTGCGGTGGTAAATCTGGGCTAGTGCGGTGTAAATACAACCCAACTGGCGAACCATCGAGAACTGCAAGGCGGCGAAGTTCAATTTTTTCGCCAAGAGTTGCATTAGCTTCGTCGATATGTTCTTGCACAGTTTTACCAGAAACTAACTTTGAAGCTGAGAAGCCAGCGACATCATTAATCTTAGTTGCGAAGAGTTGTTCCAATAATTCATTAGCAGCTGCTTGGAAACGATCGCCTTTTGCTACGAAATCTGTTTCGCAGTTAAGTTCGAGCATTACTGCAGTATTGCCATCTGCTTTAGCAACAACTAAACCGTTAGAAGTAGTTCGGCCTTCACGCTTTGTGATGCCTTTCTGACCTTTAACGCGAATAATTTCGACTGCCTTTTCGTAATCGCCGCCTGATTCATCGAGCGCCTTCTTACAATCAAGCATCCCCGCCGCGGTTGCTTCGCGTAATTTCTTTACATCTTCAGCTGTATACGCCACTTATGCGCCTGCGCTTTCATCAGTTGTGGCTGGTGCTTCTGCTACAACTTCAGTTGCGGCTGCGCCAAGTAAATCTTTCTCCCAATCAGCCAGCGGTTCACCGGTTGCAACAGATTCTGCCCCTGCGCGTGCCGCTTCAGCTGCTGCTTCTTTAGTTGCAGCAATTGCAGAACGTGCTTGTAAACCAGCCGCAATTGCATCAGTAATTACGCGAGTTAATAGAGTTACCGAACGAATCGCATCATCGTTTCCAGGAATCTTGTAATCAACTTCATCTGGATCGCAGTTTGTATCCAAGATTGCGATAACTGGGATACCAAGTTTGTGCGCTTCAGCGACTGCTAGGTGTTCTTTTTTAGTATCGACAACCCAAATTGCTGCCGGTAATTTAGTCATATTGCGAATACCATCAAGGTTTTTAAATAGCTTGATGCGTTCGCGCTTCATTAACAAAAGTTCTTTTTTAGTGAGCAGTTGATCATTAGATGCTTCTAGCGCTTCGAGTTCTTTCAAGCGTTGTACGCGTTTGTAAACGGTTGGGAAATTTGTAAGCATGCCGCCGAGCCAACGCTCAGTTACATGTGGCATACCAACTCGCGCTGCTTGGCTAATGATTGGCTCTTGTGCTTGTTTCTTAGTTCCAACGAAAAGAATATGTCCGCCTTTAGCGACTGCATCTTTTACGAAATCGTATGCTTGATCAATTAAAGCAAGTGATTGCTGGATATCGATTATGTAGATGCCATTACGCTCTGTGAAAATAAAGCGCTTCATCTNNCGACGAGTCTGGTGTCCGAAGTGGACTCCGCTGTCGAGAAGTTCTCGCATTGTTACAACCGCCATGGCGGCACACTCCTTTTAAGGTTTTCTACACGTAGGTAAAAAACCCGCTCGGTTTATGGTTAAACATTTTGTTTAACCCGTCGTACTCGAGTCACCTACTGAGTTCGCGGTTTTATCCTTGAATTCAGACCGAGGTGTTATTTGAGTACTGAGATGTCACAAACCCGAAGGTCTGTGCAGGCCAAATCCTACCTGAGCCATGAGCGTGCAAAATCCACGCTACTTCCCAAATCCTTGCGTGAAACCGTTACATAAAGGGCTTCCGATAGATTGTCGCCATGGCAAAAACCCTTCCATCGCGAAACCTCGCACTTGAGTTAGTTCGTGTAACCGAAACCGCTGCGATTGCAGCTTCGAGTTGGGTTGGCCGCGGTAATAAAGAAGGCGCAGATCAAGCCGCAGTAGATGCAATGCGCAAAATGATTTCAACAGTTTCCATGAAAGGCGTTGTTGTAATTGGCGAGGGCGAAAAAGATAACGCTCCAATGCTCTATAACGGCGAGGAAGTTGGTGATGGCACCGGCTCTCCAGCCGATGTCGCAGTAGATCCAGTCGATGGCACAACGCTTACCGCTAAAGGAATGAATAATGCGATTTCGGTAATTGCGCTCGCTGCTCGCGGTGCAATGTTTGATCCATCTGCCGTGTTTTACATGGAGAAATTAGTAACCGGTCCAGAAGCTGCCGATGTCATTGATATTACCGCTCCAGTAAAAGTTAATTTACAAAAAGTTGCTAAAGCTAAACATGTTGAAATTTCCTCGCTCACAGTTGTAGTACTTGACCGTCCCCGCCATGACCAACTCGTAAAAGATATTCGCGAAGCTGGTGCGCGCATTAAATTTATTACCGATGGCGATGTAGCTGGCGCAGTTGAAGCTGCGCGCTCAAATACCGGTATCGATTTACTCATGGGAATTGGCGGTACACCAGAAGGCATCATCGCTGCATGTGCGATGAAGTGTCTAGGTGGTGCGATTCAAGGTCGGTTACATCCGCGCAGTGATGAAGAGCGTGAAAAAGCGCAAGCGCAAGGCTTAGATTTAAACCAAATTCTATTAACTGATGATTTAGTAAGAGGCGATGATGTTTTCTTCGCTGCAACCGGCATCACCGATGGCGAATTATTAAGAGGGGTTCGATACGGCGAGCACCACATCACTTCAAATTCGATCGTGATGCGCGGTCGTACCAAGACCGTTCGAATTATTGAAACAGAGCACCCATTTAGTTCAATTCTTTCTTAAACTCTTTTAATTACGCTCGTGGGTGAGCTTGTTTATAAGCAGCCTTTAACCGATCTTGCGATACATGAGTATAAATCTGCGTTGTAGCTAGCGATGAATGACCCAATATTTCTTGCACAGTTCTTAAATCTGCGCCTCCCTCTAATAAATGGGTGGCGGCGGAATGGCGCAAACCATGTGGTCCCATTTTTTGACTGCCACCAAGTGCATCTACTGCAACGTAAACAATTTCTCGCACTGTGCGTTGATCAATCCGTTTGCCCCGAGTCCCAAGAAAGACTGCGTTTCCAGATCCCTGATTTACTAACTCATTTCGCGATTCCAGCCAAGCTTTAACCGCTCGAACGGCCGGCAATCCAATTGGCACAATTCGCTCTTTATCGCCTTTGCCGATAACTCTTAAAGTGTTTCGGTCGAAATCAATATCGTGAATATCTAAACCACATAACTCGGAGACTCGAATTCCAGAAGCGTATAGAGTTTCAACGATTGCACGATCTCTTACTGCGCCAATTCCGCCGCCCTCATCAACGCGCGTTGCAAGTGCATCCATTGTGGTAATTGCGCTTTCAATATCTAAAATATTTGGCAGCGTACGTTGTGGTTTTGGCGCTACCAGTTGTTGTCCGATATCGCTATTAAGCCAGCCATTTTTCGCACCCCAGTAAGTAAATGCTCTAATTGAAACCACTCGGCGTGACATGGAGGAACGAGCAGCTCCCCTACTTTGTAAATTAGCTAGCCAAGAACGGAGATGATTTAAATCTAATTGCGAAAATTCGGTAATTCCTAACTTATTTATATGTTGCAATAGTGATTCTAAATCAGCTAAATAAGCGCGAATTGAATTCTCCGAGAGGTTTCGATCAACGACTAAATGCTCGCGATATTGCCTAAGCAAGGATGATTCCATCGGGCAAGGCTACTCGGGAATTTTGCCTTGTCGTAATAGCCCGTATGTAACTGCATCTTCTAGCGCCATTGCCGAAGCTGCAATAACGTTTTCGTGAACGCCGATTGTGTTCCATTCGCCGTTGCCATCGCTGGTCTCAACAAGTACGCGCGTTACAGCGCCTGTACCCAAACGGCCTTCAAGGATGCGAACTTTGTAATCAGTTAGTTCTAATTTCTTCAGCTCTGGATAAATTTTTTCAAGTCCGGAACGGAGCGCAGTATCAATTGCATTTACCGGGCCATTTCCACTCCCAGAAGATTCAATTTTTTGACCGTTAGCAATGATTGTGACATTTGCTCGAGATTTAAC
>DKNC01000050.1:27910-56169 GCA_002470135.1 Actinobacteria bacterium UBA7398
AATGTATAACCGCGCGACTCCATCTCTTTTACTCGTTCTACAACTCGAGTAAGAACCCCTTTATCGCTACCGATCTCGATGCCGAGTTCTTGTGATTTCAATTCAATTGATGCGCGACCGGCCATATCAGAGACCAACATTCGACGATCATTTCCAACGCTAATCGGATCTTCATGTTGGTAAAGCGCAGGATCAACTTTAATAGCGGATGCATGTAGGCCAGCTTTATGTGCAAAAGCAGATATCCCAACATATGGTTGGCGTGCACTAGATGCCACGTTAGTTACTTCAGCAATTGCGTGTGAAATTCGGAATGCCTCATGGAGTAAGCCCTTAGGTAGAACTAATTGCTTCTTCTTTAATTCGAGGTTCGCGATGATTGAAACTAGATCGGCATTACCAGTTCGTTCACCATAACCATTTAGCGTGCCTTGCACGTGGGTAGCGCCAGCAGCGACTGCAGCAAGTGAGTTAGCGATCGCGCAACCGGTGTCGTTATGGCAATGAATACCAAGACGAGCGGCGCTCTTTCCTAATACATCGTGTACAACTTGCGAGAGTTCATCCGGCAACATGCCACCGTTAGTATCGCAGAGCGCAACTACATCAGCGCCAGCTTCGGCGGCAACTCGAACAACTTCCAGTGCGTAAGCCGGATTAGAACGGTAGCCATCGAAGAAATGTTCTGCATCAAGAAATACTCGCTGGCCACCTTCTTTTAGGAAGTGAATTGATTCGCGAATCATCGCAAGGTTTTCATCCAAGTTTGTTTTCAGCGCTAAATCAACATGACGATCATGGGCTTTTGCTACCAGCGTTACTGCTGGTGCGCCAGAATCTGCAAGTGCGCGAAGTAGTACATCGTCGGCAGCTTTAACGCCGGGGCGACGAGTTGCGCCAAATGCCACAAATGTTGCGTTCTTTAACTTTAACTCTTTTTTAGCAAGTGCAAAGAATTCAGTGTCTTTTGGATTAGCTCCTGGCCAACCGCCTTCGATAAAACCAACACCGAGTTCATCAAGATGACGAGCGATTGTTAACTTGTCATGAACTGAAAGGTTTAAACCTTCCTGTTGTGCGCCATCGCGAAGCGTGGTGTCGTAAATATGGAACGCATCAGAAATTGTCATTAGCAGACCGTTTTATTCCAACCGTGGATATCTGGAACTGTGCCATGTTGGATGCCTAGTAAGTGTTCACGAAGTTGCATAGTGATCGGTCCAGGAGTGCCATCACCTGTTGGCCAATTTCCGAATTCGCTCTTTGCGCCACCAATAGGTGAAATTACCGCTGCAGTACCGCAGGCAAAAGTTTCGGTAATCTCACCGCTAGCAACGCCGTCACGCCAATCATCGATAGAGATCATGCCTTCTTCTGTTTTGTAACCAAGATCTTTTGCAACCGTAAGGATTGAATCGCGCGTAACACCAGGAAGTAGCGTGCCCGTTAATTTAGGTGTAAAAATTGTGGCAGCTTTACCTTTTCCTTTAACAAAGTAAAGGTTCATGCCGCCCATCTCTTCTACCCATTTACGCTCTAACGCATCTAACCAAACAACTTGATCGCAACCTTGAGCTGCAGCTTGTTGTTGCGCAAGTAGCGATGCTGCGTAGTTTCCGCCGCACTTAGCTTCACCAGTTCCGCCAAGCGATGCTCGAACATATTCAGTAGAAATCCAAACCGTAACTGCGGTTGTAGTTGAGAAATATGCACCAACTGGGCAGGCAATCAAAATGTAGGAAGCGCTCTTTGATGGCCGAACGCCAATCGCAACTTCGGTTGCGATCATAAATGGCCGAATATAGAGCGAAGAACCAACTTTATGTGGCACCCAACCCTTATCTTGCTTTACTAAAGTTTCAATAGTTTCGATAAATGCTGCAACAGGTAGTTCTGGTAACGCCAATCGTTTTGCGGATTTAGCAAAACGTTTTCCGTTTGCATCCGGGCGGAACAAGCTAATTGAGTTATCTGGCTGCCAATATGCTTTTAAGCCTTCAAAAATTTCTTGGCCATAATGTAAAACCATTGTCGCTGGGTCAAGTGAAAGCGGGCCATAAGCTTTTAGTTCCGCGTCGCCCCAACCGGAATCTACGTGCCAATTCGCAATCACCATATGGTCAGTGAAATATTTTCCAAACCCGCCTTCATCTACTTTTGCTTGGCGAACTACATCTGGCAACGCAGTTACAGATGGTGTGATATTTATTTTCATACCTACCCCTTCACTGCGTTAGCAAGAAGTGTGCCAATTTCAGTTGTAGAACGCTTTTTATCGCCGCGTGTTAGCAAATCTGCGGCGACCGCTTTCTCTACATCTTTAGCGGCATCAAATAAACCTAAATGGCTAAGCATCATTGCAACTGACATGATGGTTGCAGTTGGATCTGCGATTGCCTTACCAGCGATATCAGGAGCCGAGCCATGAACCGGTTCAAACATAGATGGGAACTTGCCAGTTGGATTAATGTTTCCAGAAGCCGCTAATCCAATTCCGCCACAAATTGCTGCTGCAATGTCGGTCAAAATATCTCCAAAGAGATTATCGGTTACAACGACATCGAAGCGATCTGGATTAGTAACAAAGAACATGGAAGCTGCGTCTACGTGCAAATAATCGGTTGCCACATCAGGAAATTCTTTTGCAACTTCATTAAATGTCCGAGTCCATAGACTGCCAGCACGAGTGAGCACATTGTTCTTGTGCACCAAAGTTAATTTCTTTCGCGGCCGCGCTTGCGCACGTGCAAATGCATTTCGAATTACCCGCTCTGCGCCACGTCGAGTATTTAAACTCTCTTCAGTAGCGATTTCATCGGCTGTACCCTCCGCAAGCACACCACCAGCCCCAACATATGGACCTTCAGTACCTTCGCGAACCACAATGAAATCAAGTTCAGAAACGCCGACAAGTGGTGATTTAACACCAGGATAAAGTCGAGCTGGTCGCAAATTAATAAAGTGATCAAATGCGAATCGAAGTTTTAACAGTAAACCGCGCTCTAAAACTCCGTTCGGAACAGTTGGGTCGCCAACTGCGCCAAGTAAAATTACATCAGCTTTTGCTAATTCGGTTAGCGTCGCATCAGGAAGCGTCTCGCCAGTTTTATGCCAGAGGCGAGCACCAAGTTCGTACTCCTTCTTGTTGAAAGTCACGCCGTATTTTGCGGAGACCTCATCTAAAACTTTAAGCCCTTCGGCCACAACTTCTGGGCCGATGCCATCGCCACCGATAACTGCAAGATTAAATGATTTGCTCATGGCTTATCCCAACAACGATACTGAAGTAACGGAATTCGAACCGGTTTCTTTTTTAACTAGCGCAATCATCTCTGTTGGAATTGAAGAATCAACTGTGATTGCCATTAGCGCTTCCCCACCTTCGCTGCTCCGGGCAACCTGCATGCCCGCAATATTTATGTTGGCTTTACCAAGTGTGTTACCAACAATTCCCACAATTCCAGGGCGATCGCCATAACGGAGAAATAGCATGTGACTAGTTGGTGGCAAATCTAAATCAAAGCCATCAATTGCGATGATCTTTTCAACTTTACGAATCCCCATCAAAGTGCCGTGAACGTCAACAAATTTTCCGTCCGCAAAAGATGCATGAAGTGTGATCATGCTGCGAAATTCTGGGCTCTCAGCATTGGTGGTAACAGTTGCAGTTAAACCGCGTTCTTCGGCAATATTTGGTGCGTTAACATATGTAACATCTTCAGCGCCGGTTGCAAGCAAAGCACCTTTAATCGCGCTAGTTGCAAGCACGGAACAATCATGACCCGAGATATCACCTTTAACTTCGATCGCAATTGAAACCGGAAGTTCACCAGCAATTGCAGTTGCTACCTGTGAAAGCTTTTCAACTAGCGGCAAACTTGGGCGAATATCTTCATCAATTGCGCCACCTTTAACGTTTACTGCATCTGGGACTAGCTCTCCAGAAAGGGCTTTGCGGACAGAGACTGCAACCGCAATTCCCGCGCGTTCTTGCGCTTCATCAGTAGAAGCACCTAAGTGTGGAGTCGCAACAACTTGATCAAGTTGAAATAGTGGTGAATCAGTACAAGGTTCAGTTGCGAAAACATCTAAACCTGCACCAGCAACGCGGCCTTCAGTAATAGCTTTATGAAGAGCAACCTCATCAAGTACACCGCCTCGAGCTGCATTAATTATCCGAACCGATGGCTTAACTTTTTTAAGCGCTGCTTCACCGATTAAGTTTGCAGTCTCTTTAGTTTTAGGTAAGTGAATCGTGATGAAATCAGAATGTGTTAATAGTTCATCTAAGGTGACAAGTCGAACCCCAAGTTGTGCCGCACGAGCAGGTTGTAGATATGGATCGTAAGCAACTATTTCCATTCCAAAAGCTTGCATCCGCGAAGCAACAAGTTGACCAATTCTGCCAAAACCTACGATTCCAAGGGTTTTTTCAAATAGTTCTGCGCCGGTGTATTTAGAGCGCGCCCATTTTCCATTTTTAAGTGCAGCATGTGCTGGTGTGATAAAACGTGCGCTTGCTAACAATAGTGAGATTGCGAGTTCTGCTGCGCTAACAATATTTGAAGTCGGTGCGTTAACGACCATTACACCAGCCGCAGTTGCCGCGGCAATGTCAACGTTATCTAAACCAACGCCAGCGCGTGCAATAACTTTTAAACCTTTTGCGGCAACGATAGCTTCATCATCCATCTTGGTTGCAGATCTAATTAGCACTGCATCTACACCAGCACTAAGTGCAGCAAGAAGTTCACTTCGATTTGCGCCATCACAATTTCGAACTTCGAAATCAGGACCAAGCGCTTCTAAAGTGGCAGGGCTAAGTTCTTCTGCAATTAAGACGATTGGTTTAGCCACGCGACACAGAACCTTCTTTGTAATCGTCCTTATTTGCAGCTTTTACCCAAGACATTAACTTACGAAGTTCACGACCAACAGCCTCAATTGGATGAGCTTCGCCTTTTGCACGGAGCGCTTTAAATTCTGGTGCGCCAGCATCTTGGTCATCAATAAAGCGTTTAGCGAAGGTGCCATTTTGGACATCGGCAAGCACAGCTTTCATGTTCGCTTTTACACTTGGATCAATAACACGAGGACCAGATACATAATCTCCATATTCAGCAGTATCGGAAACGGACCAACGTTGTTTCGCAATTCCACCTTCGTACATCAAATCTACGATTAATTTAAGTTCGTGTAAGCATTCGAAGTAGGCAACTTCAGGTTGGTAACCAGCCTCAACTAAAGTTTCGAAACCGTACATAACCAATTGCGATGCGCCGCCGCAAAGAACTGATTGTTCACCGAACAAATCGGTTTCAGTCTCTTCGGTAAATGTTGTAAGGATTGCACCGGCGCGAAGTCCGCCCATAGCTTTTGCATAAGAAAGCGTTAGCGGCCAAGCGTTTCCAGTCGAATCTTGTTCTACCGCAACGATGTCTGGCACGCCTCGACCAGCTACGAATTCACGACGAACTAAATGTCCTGGTCCTTTAGGGGCGACCATGCAGACATCAACATTTGTGTTTGGCTTGATATACCCAAAACGAATATTGAAACCGTGCGCAAAGAAAAGCGCATCGCCATCTTTAAGGTTTGGCGCAATTGAATCATTGTAAATGTGGCGTTGTTTATGGTCTGGCGCTAACAACATAATCACAGTTGCTTCTTTTACCGCATCCGCTACCGATAGCACGCGCAATCCTTCTGCTTCTGCTTTTTCGCGCGACTTTGAACCTTCAGCTAAACCAATTCGAACATCGACACCGCTATCACGAAGGTTTAGTGCATGTGCGTGCCCTTGAGAACCATAACCAATGACTGCAACCTTTCGCCCTTGAATGATTGAAAGATCTGCATCTTCATCATGATAAATAGTTGCCACGATATTTCTCCTTTATATATTTCGGTTGGTTTAGTTCTGGTAATCCGCGGTTGCACTATTAGGGTCCGAAATTGCTACCCCAGAAGTGCTAAGCGTACGGTCTGCAAGCGTGACGCCGCCACGCTCAAGTGCGATCAACCCTGATTGCACTAATTCTTTTATGCCGAATTGCTCCAGTGATTTGAGCAGCGCTTCGATATCTGTACTTGGCCCAGTTGCTTCGATTGTTAGCGAAGCATCTGATTCATCAACAATTACGCCATTATATTTAGCGACAACCGCGGCAACTTTCTCTCGTTCCGAAGGTTTTGCTTTGATTTTAACTAGTAAAGCTTCGCGCTTAATCGAATCGGTATCAGTCATTTCTGAAATGCCAATAACGTTTATAAGTTTAAATAATTGTGCGATTACTTGATCAAGAGCATGTCCGTCAAGATTTAGCACGATAGTCATTCGAGATATTTCAGAATTCTCGGTAGGACCTACCGCAAGTGAATCAATGTTGTATCCGCGGCGTGAAAATAGCGAAGCTACCCGCGCAAGTACGCCAGGGCTGTTTTCAACTAATACCGAAAGAGTATGGGTGGCCATTAGAGCTCCTGCGAATCCCAGTCAGGCGCAGTTTCGCGCGCAACCATGATGTCATCATTTGAAGTGCCGGCAGCAACCATCGGCCAAACCATGGCATCTCTAAATACGCTGAAATCAACTACAACAGGTTGATCGTTAATTGCCATCGCTTCTTTAATAACTTTATCTACATCACCAGTTGTGTCGCAACGGAGTCCGACACAACCCATTGCATCAGCTAACTTAACGAAATCTGGAATTCGCTTTGACTCTAATGAAGTATTTGAATAACGAGAGTTATAAAAAAGTGTCTGCCATTGGCGAACCATGCCCAGGCTTTCGTTGTTGATGATGGCAACTTTAATTGGAATATTATTTAGCGCGCAGGTAACTAACTCTTGGTTAGTCATTTGGAAACAACCGTCACCATCAATTGCCCAAACCGTGGCATCTGGTAAACCAACTTTGGCACCCATCGCAGCGGGAACTGCATAACCCATCGTTCCGGCGCCACCAGAGTTCAACCAGGTCCGTGGTTTTTCGTATTTAACAAATTGCGATGCCCACATCTGATGTTGACCAACGCCAGCAACATAAACGGCATCTGGTCCAGAGATAGCGCCAATTCTTTCAATTACATATTGTGGTGAAACGCTGCCATCTGCTGGGTGGTCGTAACCCACCGGATATTTAGACCTAAGTGAACCCATCTGGTTCCACCATTGCGTTAAATCTGGTTTTGATTTCTTAAATTCTGCTTCTAGCGCCGGAATGAGCGCTGTCATGGCTTCGCCAACATCGCCAATGATTGCCACATCAGCAAAGCGGTTCTTACCAATTTCGGCGGGATCAATGTCAGCATGAATAATTTTTGCATTAACCGCGAAGGTAGAAAGTTTTCCGGTAACTCGATCATCAAAGCGAGCGCCTAAAGTAATAAGTAAATCGCTCTTTTGTAGCGCAGTAACCGCGGCAACCGTTCCGTGCATTCCAGGCATACCCAGGTGAAGTGAATGGCTATCTGGAAATGCGCCGCGTGCCATCAAGGTTGTTACAACTGGCGCGCCAGTCAATTCTGCAAGTTGCAATAGCTGTTTGCTTGCATTTGCTTTTATAACACCGCCACCAACATAAAGCACCGGCTTCTTTGATTGCGCAATTAGAGCGGCAGCATCACGAATAGCTTGGCTCGCTGGTTTTGTTTTTGGGTTATAGCCAGCTAAATTAATTTTGGTAGGCCATTTAAAGTCGGTCATTTTTTGGAGCGCATCTTTAGCTATATCAACAAGAACGGGACCAGGACGGCCGGTTCCTGCGATATGGAACGCTTCAGCAATGGCACCAGCAATATGATCAGGGTTAGTTATTAAAAAATTATGCTTTGTTATTGGCATTGTAATACCGCGGATATCGGCTTCTTGGAACGCATCGGTACCAATTGCGGCGGAAGGAACTTGGCCAGTAATTGCAACCATTGGAACAGAATCCATTGCAGCATCAGCGATTGGGGTAACTAAATTTGTGGCGCCGGGACCAGAAGTTGCGATGCAGACTCCGACGCGGCCAGTTACTTGGGCATATCCAGTTGCGGCATGTCCAGCACCTTGTTCGTGACGGACCAAGATGTGGCGAATTTTGGAATCGTAGATCGGATCGTAAGCGGGCAGAATTGCGCCACCTGGAATTCCAAACATGACATCAACGCCAGCGTGCTCGAGTGATTTCACTAGGCTCTGCGCTCCAGTTACTTGGTTACTCATTCCGACCTACTCCTTTCCTTCTCTAATTAACTCCACTAACAGAAAAACCCTCAGTTTCAACTGAGGGTAGCGCGGGATCTGATTTTTCTAGATCGCGCGCTCTTGAATCACCACTGAGGTAGATAGTGTTTTCATGGCCAAATTATCGCGCACGCCCGCATGGCTAGTCAACCCATGAGATACGCATCTCAATATATGACCATGCCTATTTGGAAATTCAACGTCTAGTTATCGTGAGAAACTTCGCTTGATGATTTCAACAGCGAGTCTTGAATTGCGAGCCGGGGCTCGATTACTCGTCAGCGGAGTATCTGTTCGCATCAACCACGGCGACCGCGTTGGTTTTGTCGGCCGTAATGGCGCTGGAAAAAGCACGTTAGCAAAAGTGCTAGCGGGCGAAACCCAACCCGCAGGCGGCCAAGTAAATCGCACTGGGATGATCGGCTATCTCCCCCAAGATCCGCGTACCGGCGATGAAGCTGGCTCAGTAGTAGAGCGAATTCTTTCAGTTCGTGAATTAGATCAAATAGTCTCGCGAATGCGTAAAGCTGAAGAAGCGATGTCGATCGCGCAAGGTGATGATCTTGAAGTTGCAATGACGCGATACACCAGAGCCGAAAATGAATTTAGTATCGCCGGCGGCTATGGCGCTACTGCAGAAGCTGAATCAATTGCAATGAGTTTGGGAATCCCGGAGCGGCTATTTGAGCAACCACTTGATTCACTAAGTGGTGGCCAGCGCCGTCGAATTGAGTTGGCCAGGATTCTTTTTAGTGGCGCTGATACCTTGCTATTAGATGAACCAACTAACCATTTGGATGCCGACTCGGTTGTTTGGCTCCGTGATTATTTAATGAAATATTCTGGTGGTTTAGTAATAATTAGCCACGATGTAAATTTGATTGAAACTGTTGTAAATAAAGTTTTTTATTTAGATGCCAATCGAAATGTTATTGATGTGTACAACATGGGTTGGAAGAAATACTTACAGCAACGCGAACAAGACGAGCATCGCCGCAAAATCGATCGCGCAATAGCAGAGAAAAAAGCTGCAATCTTGGAGAAGCAAGCCGAAAAAATGCGTGCCAAAGCTTCGAAGGCGAAAGCTGCTCAAGGCATGTTTCGGCGTGCCGATAAATTGCGCTCCGAACTTGCCGATGTTCGTAAGGTAGATAAAGTTGCAAAGTTACGATTTCCAACGCCATCTCCATGCGGCAAAACTCCACTCACTGCGACGGCGCTTAGTAAATCTTATGGATCACTTGAAGTATTTACTGATGTTGATCTAGCAATCGATAAAGGTTCACGAGTTGTGATTTTGGGTTTAAATGGCGCCGGTAAGACCACCCTGCTCAAGATGTTGGCGGGCGAATTAGAACCGGATACTGGCGAGGTTGTTCCAGGTCATGGTTTAAAAATTGGTTACTACGCTCAAGAACATGAGTCATTAGATTATGAACGAACTATTTTGGAAAACATGAATAACACTGGCGTTGATTTAAAAGATGCTGAAGCGCGCAGCGTGCTTGGTTCCTTCTTATTTACCGGTGATGATGTACATAAGCCGGTGAAAGTATTAAGTGGCGGCGAACGAACTCGGCTTGCGTTAGCGCTATTGGTTGTTAGCGCTGCAAATGTATTACTTCTTGATGAACCTACAAATAACTTAGATCCGGCATCCCGAGAAGAAATTTTGGCAGCGCTTGGCGAATATCAAGGTTCGGTCATTTTGGTTTCACACGATGAAGGCGCAGTTTTATCGCTAAAGCCAGATCGGGTTTTATTACTTCCAGATGGTGATGAAGATTTATGGAACGAAAGCTATATGGATCTAGTGGAGATTGATTAGTCGCAGACCGCACCTTTAGAAGCTGAGCCAACTAATTTAGAATACTTAGCCAAGACTCCCCGTTTGTACTTATGTGGCACTGGTTTAAATGATTTCTTTCGCTCAGCTAATTCTTTCTCATCAACTAATAAATCTAATTGACGTGTAATAGTATTAATTCGAATTCGATCGCCATCTTTCACAAGGGCGATCGGGCCGCAATCAACTGCTTCTGGTGCCACGTGGCCAACACATAGTCCGGTAGTTCCACCAGAGAATCGACCATCGGTTAGAAGTAGAACAGATTTTCCTAAACCAGCTCCTTTAATTGCGCCAGTAATCATTAACATCTCGCGCATTCCAGGTCCACCTTTTGGACCTTCGTAACGAATTACGACAACATCGCCAGCTTGGATAGTTCCATTTTCTAACGCAACCATCGCAGATTGTTCACGATCAAAAACTCGCGCTGGTCCTTCAAATTCATCTACGCCAACGCCAGCAACTTTTGTGACAGCGCCATCAGGTGCAAGTGAACCGCTAAGAATTGTGATGCCGCCGCCAAGTGACATTGGTTTCGATGTTGCGCGGAGAATTTCGCCATCTGGATCGGGTGGCGCAATATCTTTAAGATTTTCTGCCATAGTTTTTCCAGTTACAGTCAAGCAATCGCCATTCAATAAACCAGCATCTAACAGTGATTTAAGCACTACCGGAATTCCACCGACCTTATCGACATCGCTCATCACAAAGCGCCCGAACGGTTTTAAATCTCCAAGCAACGGAACTTTAGAACCGATTCGATGGAAATCAGCGAGGGTTAAATCCACATCAGCTTCATGTGCAATTGCAAGTAAGTGCAGCACTGCATTTGTTGAACCACCAAGTGCCATCACGGCAGTTATCGCATTTTCAAAAGCGGGCTTAGTGAGAATATCCCGTGTCGTGATTCCTTGACGAATCAATTCCACAACTGCAGCCCCAGATTTAATTGCATAAGTATCGCGGCGGCGATCAACTGCTGGTGGCGCAGCCGAGCCGGGAAGTGAAAGTCCGATTGCTTCACCAACAGTTGCCATTGTGTTTGCCGTGTACATACCACCACACGCACCTTCACCTGGACAGATTGCGCGTTCAATTTTATCTACTTGTTCTTGCGAAATTAAGCCACGCGCACATGCTCCTACTGCTTCGAAAGCATCGATAATAGTTACATCTTTACCATCAACTTGGCCGGGCAGAGTTGATCCTGCATAAACAAAAACACTTGCGACATCGATTCGGGCTGCAGCCATCATCATTCCAGGAAGTGATTTATCGCAACCAGCAAAAGTAACCATGCCATCTAAACGTTCAGCTTGCATAACTGTTTCTACGGAGTCAGCAATAACTTCACGAGAAACTAACGAGAAGTGCATTCCTTCATGTCCCATCGAAATTCCATCAGAAACTGAGATTGTTCCAAATTGCATGGGAAATCCGCCGGCATCGATAACGCCTTGTTTGGATGCTTTTGCTAACCGATCAAGTGAGAGATTGCATGGTGTTATTTCATTCCAAGACGAAGCTATTCCAATCTGCGGTTTAACCCAATCGCCATCTTTCATTCCAACAGCGCGCAACATTCCGCGAGCTGGAGCGCGTTCTAAGCCATCAGTTACTAAGCCAGAACGTGGCTTCATTTTGTTGGCTGGGGTGTCAGTCATTTACGAATCTTACAATCCTTATTGACCCAGATGCTTCAAAAGCAATTCACGTACTTTTGCGGCATCGGCTTGGCCTTTTGTTTCTTTCATGACGGCACCGATTAGCGCACCAGCGGCTGGAACGTTGCCACCGCGAACTTTTTCAGCCACATCAGGTTGGGCGGAGATTGCTTTTTCAATCGCAACCATCAGCGCACCATCATCAGAGACAACCTTGATGCCACGCTTTTCAATTACTTCACTTGGACGACCTTCACCCGCGATTACAGCTTCAATAACTTGGCGAGCTAATTTATCCGTCAAAGCTCCAGTAGCAACTAGCGCCACAATCTCGGCAACATCTTTTGGTGTGATTGGAAGATCGGTAGCTGCAACTTCTTTTTCGTTTGCGATTCGGGCAATTTCGCCGAGCCACCAGCCACGCGCTTTTGTTGGATCAGCACCAAGGTTTACAGTCTCTTCCACAATCTCTAATACATCTGCGTTAATCATCGAAGCCATTTCCTTATCTGGAACTGCCCACGCCTCTTGCAAACGCTTGCGATGTGTTGAAGGTTTTTCTGGAAGCGCTGCACGGAGCGTTTCAATCCAAATTGCATCTGGCACGATCGGAACTAAATCTGGTTCTGGAAAATAACGATAATCCTCGGCTTGCTCTTTAGAGCGACCGGAACGGGTAAGTCCAGTATCTTCTTGGAAGTGGCGAGTTTCTTGAACTACTCGCTCCCCTTTATTTAATAACTCTGCATGTCGGATCATTTCGCCGCGTACTGCGCGTTCTACCGAACGAAGTGAGTTAACGTTCTTAGTTTCACTTCTAGTTCCAAGTACATCACTACCGATTAATCGAAGCGAAACGTTGGCATCGCAACGTAGCGACCCTTGCTCCATCTTTACATCACTAACATTTAGCGAGCGAAGAATGTCGCGAAGTTCGGCAACATATGCGCGTGCAACTTCTGGTGCATATTTCCCAGTTCCAGGAACAATTTTGGTAACAATTTCAACCAATGGAATTCCAGCGCGGTTGTAATCTAAAAGTGAGTAATCCGCTCCATGAATTCGTCCAGTAGCACCGCCCATGTGTAGCGATTTACCAGTGTCTTCCTCCATATGAACCCGTTCAATTTCGACGCGGAATTTTTTGATTCCCTCGTCGGTATCAATCTCGACATCTAGAAATCCATTTACGCAGATTGGCTCGTCATATTGTGAAGTTTGAAAATTCTTCGGCATATCAGGATAGAAGTAATTCTTTCGGGCAAAACGGCTAAATGGCGCGATTGAACAATTTAAAGCCAGCCCAATCATGATTGTGTACTCAATTGCTTTTTCATTTACAACCGGAAGCGCACCAGGTAAACCTAAACAGACTGGGCAAGTTTGGGTATTTGGTTCAGCGCCAAAAATTGTGTTGCAACCACAGAACATTTTTGAAGCGGTGCCCAATTCAACGTGGACTTCCAAACCAAGTACTGGTTCGTACTTTTCAATTACATCCTCATATTTCAAACTCATGCGCGCGCTCCTAAACCAGAAACGTGCGAAAGAATTGGAGCGCCCCATTTACTTAACAGCGCAGTTTCTAGCGCAGCCCCTACGTTATAAAGCCGATCATCTTTCATAGCTGGAGCCATAATTTGGAAACCTGCCGGTAAATTATCTTCGTCAGCTAAACCACTTGGCAGTGACATGCCACAGATACCCGCCATATTAACTGGGATGGTTGCAATGTCGTTCAAATACATAGCAATTGGATCATCAGCTTTTTCGCCTATTTTAAATGCAGTTGTTGGCGCAGTTGGCGAAACTAATACATCAACCTTTGTAAATGCGTTATCAAAATCTTGTTTTATTAGAGTTCGCACTTTCTGAGCGCTGCCATAGTAAGCATCGTAATATCCACTAGAAAGCGCGTAAGTTCCCAAGATAATTCGACGCTTAACTTCGCGACCAAAACCAACTTCGCGAGTCAGGTTCATAACTTCTTCCGCTGACACTCCGCTCGCATCTCCTACCCGAATGCCATAACGCATCGCGTCAAAGCGAGCTAAGTTTGAAGAACATTCGCTAGGCGCGATTAAGTAATATGCTGCTAGCGCATATTCGAAATATGAACAAGAAACTTCGACAATTTCAGCGCCGAGTCCGGCAAGTAATTCAAGTGATTCATTGAATCTATTAAGTACACCGGTTTGATAACCCTCACCTTGTAACTCTTTAATTACACCGATCTTTAGACCTTTAACATTTCCATTCTTGGCGGCTGCAACAATTGCTGGAACTGGCGCATTAATACTTGTGGAATCTTTCGGATCATGACCAGCGATAGTTTCATGCAATAACGCAGTATCTAAAACAGTTCTTCCGCATGGACCGGCTTGATCTAGACTGGAAGAAAATGCAACTAATCCATAACGAGATACGCCACCATAAGTTGGCTTAACTCCGACCGTTCCAGTTACTGCTGCTGGTTGGCGAATTGATCCACCAGTATCAGTTCCAATTGCAAGTGGCGCTTCAAAAGCTGCAAGTGATGCAGATGAACCTCCGCCAGATCCGCCCGGAATTCGTGAAAGATCCCAAGGATTATGGGTTGGTCCATATGCAGAATTTTCAGTCGAGGAACCCATTGCGAATTCATCCATATTTGTTTTGCCAAGAATCACCACATCGGCGGCGCGCAATTTGCTTACAACAGTTGAGTCATAAGGTGGGCGCCATCCTTCTAACATCTTTGATCCGCAAGTAGTTGGAATTCCTTTTTGCACCATTACATCTTTTAAAGCTAACGGAATTCCGGCTAACGGTGAAAGTTTTTCACCGGCTGCGCGTTTCTTATCGGCAAGAGCTGCTTGTGCAAGTGCACCTTCAGTATCTACATATAAAAAAGCATGTACATCTTTATCTACTTCTGCAATTCGATCTAGATGTGCTTGGGTTAGCGCAACGCTAGTAGTTTCTCCGTTTGCAAGCGCGTCTGCCATTTCTGAGGCGCTCTTTTTAATCATCGTCATTATGCTTCTTCGCCAAGAATTTTTGGCACTTTAAATCGTTGCCCTTCACTTGCTGGGGCAGCCGAAAGCGCAGCTTCCGGAGTTAAGCTTTGAATGACTTCATCTTTGCGATAAACATTTTGTAGTGGCAATGGATGTGATGTTGGTGGCACATCTTGGCCCGCGACTTCTTGCACGCGCGCAACTGCATTGAGAATTACTCCGAGTTCGGAAGCTAAGTGATCTAACTCCGCCGGAGCCATATCGATTCGCGCTAACCGAGCGAGGTTTGCGACATCATCGCGTGAAATTCCAGCCATCTGCGAACCTTACCTAATCTGTCCAGTGCCAGTCACAATCCAAGTTGTGGTCGTCATCTCTTCCAACCCCATTGGACCGCGAGCATGTAATTTCTGATTTGAAATCCCGATTTCAGCACCGAAACCCATTTCTTCGCCATCGGTAAATCTTGTTGAAGCATTAATCATAACTGCGGCGCAATCTGAAAGTGCAATGAATCTATCTGCGTTTTCTTTCAATTCAGTGACAATCGCTTCGGTGTGGTTCGTGCCAAATTTAGCAATATGGTCGGCAGCCGCAATTAACGAAGGCACAATCCCAACATTCATTTCAAGCGTTCCATATTCAGTATGCCAATTTTCTTCGGTCGCTAAAGTTGCTTTAATTCCTAACCCGTTAGCGATGGAAAGCGTTTGATTATCGCAATGCAATTTAACGCCAGCTTTATCTAAAGCTAATAAAACCACTGGTAAGAAGTTATTAGCGATCTTTTCATGTACAAGTAAAGTTTCGGCAGCATTGCAGACGCTAGGGCGATTAGTTTTTGAATTTAGTGTGATTGGTAGAGCTTTTGCTAAATCTGCATACTCATCTACATAGATATGACAAACGCCGGCACCAGTTTCGATTGTAGGTACAGTTGATTCATCTACAACCATTCGAATTAAGCCAGCGCTACCGCGTGGAATTACTAAATCAACGCTCCCCCGGGCATGTAATAACGCACGCACACTTTCACGATCTTCACTTGGTACTAGTTGAATTACATCTGCTGAAATCGTGGTCTTACTCAATGCGTCTTGCATAATTTTTACTAAAGTGGCATTGCTTTCACAAGCGCTCGAAGAGCCACGTAGCAATGCAGCATTTCCGGATGCCAACAAAATCACTGCAGCATCAACTGTCACATTTGGTCTGGCTTCATAAACCATTCCCACAACACCAAATGGCACTGTCACCTGTTTTAAGTGCAGCCCATTTTCTAAAGTTCGCTCTCGCAAAACTTGGTTTAGTGGATCTGGCAAGGCCGCAACTTTTCGAGCGCCGGTTGCTATTCCAAGAATTCGTTCTGGCGTTAAGAGCAATCGGTCTAATAGCGATCCAGACATTCCAGCTGATTTTTCTCGATCGATATCTACGCTATTTGCGGCTTCAATCACAGCGGTGTTTGCAACAATTGCATCGGCAATTGCAAGCAACGCATTTGTCCGAGTTTTATAATCTGCCGCAATTAGCGTGCGCGCTGCAACTCGAGCTTTATCTGCTAACTCTCTAACTAAATTATCAGCGCTCATATATACCTATAACAACACTAAATCATCGCGATGGACAAGTTCACGTTCATACTCTGGGCCAAGTTCTTTTGCTAAATCTTTGGTGGAACGACCTAACATTTGTGGCACTTCTGAAGCATCAAAAGCAACTAGGCCACGTGCAATTGCAACGCCATCCGGACCAACTAGTTCGACAGTGTCACCGGAAATAAATTCGCCCTCAACTGCAGTAACTCCAGCAGGTAGCAGCGAAACTCCGCGCTCTTTAATTGCAGTCACCGCGCCAGCGTCCAGAATCAATTTTCCGTGTGGTGTCGCAGCATGCGCTAACCAGAGCAGGCGAGAAGATTTTTTGCTGGTTGCAGAGTGAAAGAAAGTTCCAAATTCTTCACCGGATAACGCGGCACCAACTTCGGCAAGTGAAGTAAGAAGTGTTGGAATTCCAGCACCAGTTGCAATACGAGCCGCATCAACTTTGGTGACCATTCCGCCACTGCCGACTCCAGCAGAGCCAACACCGCCAATCACAACTTCTGAAATTTCATCAATTGCATGGACTTCGGAAATCTTTTTTGCCTTTGCAGAAGTTGGTGGCGCATCATAAAGCGCATCTACATCAGTGACTAGAACTAATAAATCAGCGCCAACTAAATGTGAAACAAGTGCCGCAATTCGATCATTGTCACCAAATCTAATTTCTTGCGTACCAACGCTATCGTTTTCATTTATAACTGGGACGACTCCGAGTGCAATGAGTTTAAAGAGCGTGCGTTGCGCATTTTGGTAATGCGATCTGCGGACTACATCTTCGATCGTTAAAAGAACTTGAGAAGCGGTAATGGAATATCTGGAGAAAGATTCGGTATACCGATGAATTAAAAGTCCTTGCCCAACGGAAGCTGCCGCTTGTTGAGTGGCAAGATCTTTTGGCCGCGTAGCTAAGCCAAGTGGTGCTAAGCCCGCCGCAATTGCGCCGGAAGAAACTACTAATACTTCTTTTCCGGATTTTTTTAGATCAGCTACAACATCAACTAATGCGTCAACCGCTGTTGGGTCTAATTGCCCACCAGATTTTCCAGTGAGTGAAGAAGAACCAATCTTTATAACTATTCGATGAGCGGCGGAAACTCGATCGCGCATTAGCGAACCTCGCCCTCGATGCGTGGATCAGTTGGGTCAGCAACTTTATATTCCCATTGTTGCGCAATCTCGTCATCATCAAGTTGATCAATAGCTTCAACTTCCATTCGCTCCCATTCACGTGGTATCCGCAGATCATCACCGCGCGGTCCAGCGAGTAATTCTGCGCCGGCTTCAATAGTTGGTTCCCAATCAAAAATAATTGCCGCTTCACCGGTACCGATTCTTACTTCACTACCTTGCTTTGCACCAAGTGAAAATAGAACTTTCTCAACGCCAAGTCGTGCCAACCGATCCGCTAAATAACCAACCGCCTCTTTATTGCTGAAGTTTGTTTGGTGGACCCAGCGTTGCGGACGGTGTCCGGTAACAGTAAAGGAGCCATCCTCTTCTGCTTTTACATCAAATCCAGAATCATCAACTGCAATTGGTCGGAGCACAATTCGAGTCTTCTCTTCACTAGCCCTACTTGCACGCGAACTTTGAATAATTTTTGCCATTCCATAAAGTAATTCTGTTAAGCCCATGCGAGCTGCTGCCGAAACTTGGAAAACTTGATAACCACGATCTTCGAGAGTTGATTGCACCATGTCGGCCATTGCTTTTCCATCCGGCAAATCTATTTTGTTAAGCGCAATTAAACGGGGGCGATCATTTAAGCCACCGTAATGCGCCAGTTCTGCTTCGATAACATCTAAATCAATCAACGGATTTCGATCCGTTTCTAAAGTTCCGCAATCTAAAACGTGGACCAAGGCTGCACATCGTTCCACATGGCGCAGAAACTCAAGTCCTAAACCTTTACCTTCACTTGCTCCTGGAATTAAGCCAGGTACATCTGCAACTGTAAAGCGAGTTTCGCCTGCTTGCACAACACCTAAATTAGGAACCAGAGTTGTAAATGGATAATCCGCAATTTTTGGTCGTGCTGCCGAAATAGCTGCAATTAATGAAGATTTACCAGCGCTTGGATATCCAACTAAAGCAATATCAGCAACGGTTTTTAACTCAAGAATTAAAGTTCGGGCTTCACCTGGTTCGCCGAGCAGTGCAAAGCCTGGCGCGCGCCGACGTGAAGATGAGAGCGCAGCATTTCCTAATCCACCACGACCACCTTGGGCTGCGATAAAACGAGTGCCACTACCAACTAAATCTGCTAAAACTTTTCCTTCAGTTGTTAAAACCACAGTTCCGTTTGGAACGCCCATCACCATATCTTCGCCATATGGGCCATCTTTACGATCGCCTTGTCCTTGCTTTCCAGAAGTTGCAGAGCGATGTGGTGAATGGTGAAAATCTAAAAGCGTCGTGACGTTTGGATCAACAACTAAAATTATGTCGCCACCGCGACCACCATTGCCACCATCTGGTCCACCAAGTGGTACGAATTTTTCACGGCGAACCGAAACGCAACCATCGCCACCGCCGCCAGCAGAAGCATGCAACGTGACTCGATCTACGAAGCTAGTCATCGTTACATCCTCTCTAGTAGTCGATATTTTTCAAATAAAAAACGGGCCCGTGCATACGGACCCGCAATTTATGAAGGTCGTTTTTTAAGAAACCGGAACCACGTTAACTACTCGACGACCACGCGCTTTACCGAACTCGACTGCACCAGCAGCAAGTGCGAATAGCGTGTCATCTTTACCGCGGCCAACATTTTTTCCTGGGTGGAAACTTGTGCCACGTTGACGAACTAAAATTTCGCCACTGTTCACAACTTGTCCGCCGAAGCGCTTAATACCTAAAAATTGTGGATTTGAATCGCGACCGTTACGCGTGGACGAGACACCTTTTTTACTTGCCATTGTTTCTCAGCTCCTTATTTCACGCCGTTGATGGCGGTAATTTTTACGCGAGTGCTCTTTGCACGGAAACCTTGACGACGACGGTAACCGGTCTTGTTCTTGTAACGCAGGATATGAATTTTTGGACCTTTTACTTCTTCAATGATTTCACCAGTGACTTTTACGCCGGAGAGAATCTTTGGATCAGAAGTCACGGCATCGCCATCGACCACGAGTACTGCAGGAAAGGTAATGGTTGAACCTGAAGCAGCGTCAACACGGTCGACGAAAACGGTATCGCCAATAGCGACTTTCTCCTGGCGCCCGCCAGCTTTTACTATTGCATACACCGGAATATTTCCTCTCGAGATGTTGAACAGGGGGTTAGCGTACGGATGAGCATGGCCTTGGGTCAAACTGGGCCTTATTCACCGCTTACTACCCCACTACTGGTTGCCCGTCGGCGACGGCGACCAAATCGTGGTTTTTCATCTAATTCAGCAACGCTGCCAGAGCCAACATCTGATGTATCAACTTCGCGCATATCTGAAACGTCTTCTTCTTCATCACTATTTTCGGATGTGTCAAATTTTGGCGTTAATTCACGATCAAGTGATTTCTTATTTACTGGTTCCATATGAATATGAATTCCGCGACCAGCACAACTTTCACAAGTAGTTGAGAACGCTTCAATCAGTCCTTGACCTACGCGCTTGCGGGTCATTTGAACTAGGCCGAGCGATGTAACTTCAGCAACTTGGTGTTTAGTTCGATCGCGACCTAAACATTCAACTAAACGTCGAAGTACTTGCTCACGGTTAGATTCCAAAATCATATCGATAAAGTCGATTACAACAATGCCGCCTAAGTCGCGCAATCTTAGTTGACGGGCAATTTCTTCTGCAGCTTCCATATTGTTCTTGGTAACTGTCTCTTCTAAATTTCCACCTTTACCAATAAATTTTCCGGTGTTAACGTCAATTACAATCATTGCTTCAGTCTTATCGATAACTAACGAACCACCTGATGGAAGATAAACTTTACGATCTAGCGCTTTAGTTAATTGTTCGTCAACGCGGTGCTCTGAAAATAAATCACCAGTGCCAACCCACTTCTCAATTTTCGCAGTTAATTCTGGTGCAATGTGATTTAGATAGTTATGAATGTCATCCCAAGCTTGCCCACCTTGAACGGTTAATTTCTTGAAATCTTCATTGAAGATATCGCGGATAACTCGAACTGTTAAATCTGGCTCACCGTATAGGAGTGATGGAGCTGCAACGCCAGTTGTTTCGGATTTAACTTTGATATCTTCCCATTGGGCTTTTAGCCTTGTTACATCCCGAGTTAGCTCATCTTCGCTTGCGCCTTCAGCAGCGGTTCGAACGATTACGCCCTCTTCATCAGTAATCAGATTCTTAAGTATTGATTTCAAGCGAGCGCGTTCCGTTTCCGGAAGTCTTCGACTAATACCGCTCATACCGCCAGCCGGAACAAATACTAAATAACGGCCTGGTAGCGAAATTTGGCTAGTTAAGCGAGCGCCTTTTTGTCCAATTGGATCTTTAGTCACTTGAACTAAAACTGATTGACCAGTTTTCAATACATGTTCAATTTTCTTTGGTTGGTTATCAGTTAATCCAGCTGCATCCCAATTAACTTCACCAGCGTAGAGGACTGCGTTACGACCTTTGCCGATATCTACGAATGCTGCTTCCATGGAAGGCAAGACATTCTGAACTTTTCCAAGATATACGTTGCCTACATATGAAATATTACTATTGCGATTTACATAGTGTTCAACTAAAACTTTATCTTCGATTACTGCAATCTGAGTTCGATCGCCTTTTTGACGTACCAACATCTCGCGATCAACTGATTCGCGACGAGCTAAAAATTCAGCATCGGTAAGAATTGTGCCGCGTTTTCGATTTTCTCGGTAATCGCCGCGAGAATCATTTCGAGAGTAACCGCGACCTCGATCGCGCTCTTTAAATCTTCCAGCACGTTGTGGGCGATCTTCCCGTTTTACAAATTCTTTCTTAACTGGAGTCCGAGCTTCGCGAACTTTCACAACTGTAGTCACGCCATCTTCTTCAACAATCTCACCAGCAGCAACACCATCCCCATCAGATCGGCGACGACGTCGGCGCTTGCGGATAACGGTCTCGGCATCAACAATTGAATTTGAGGTTATCTGATTTTCATCATCGGAACTTTCGGCACCAGTTGCACCTTCGGAATTGCTAGTAGCGCCGAATTCACCTGGGCGACGGCGACCACGGCCACCACGACGACGACGTTTGCGATTTCGTGGATCGGAATCATCGCTACTTACCTCTGTGGTTACAGTCGCTGGCTTTTCCAGAACAGCCTTAGCTACTTTGGCTACTTTCTTGGCTGGCGCTGCAGTGGCAGGCGCTGCTTGAAATAGTGGAACTGGAATAGCTTTCTTAGAAACTTTTGGGGCTTTCTCAACTTTTTCAATTGAGTCAGCGCTCTTTACGGGTTCAGTATTTTTTTTAACTGCGCGCTTACGCGCTTTTTTAGGCTCGATAGCCATATCTTCAAATCCTTTTTACGCCCTAAAGCGTTCTCGTCGCACCCGATATCTGGCGCGTTATTCTTAAAATCTTCGGTTGGCTCAGGCTGCGATCTGGATCTGGCTATCAATCCGCTTTGGCGGAGATAACTACTGACATCAGATGCGCTAAGCGCTGGCGAAAGTATGACAGAAGCACGGTGCTCCGCCTAATCCCCGCACGGAAGGTCGTTACCGGCTCCGCAAATGGACGTTTTGGAGGAGGCCAATTCCGATCAGGGTGGCAAACATGCTGGAACCACCATAAGAGATGAATGGCAGCGGTACCCCGGTCATCGGCATCAAACCCATCGTCATTCCGATATTTTCAAAAGTCTGGAAAGCAAACCAAGCAATTACGCCGATACACATTAACCGTCCGAAATAATCTTGAGTGCGCCGCGCGATCGTAAATGCGCGCGCCAAAATGATTGCGTAGAAAAAGAGAATTAGGCCAGACCCAAGAAAACCTAACTCTTCACCAGCTACTGTAAAAATAAAGTCGGTCTGTTGTTCTGGCACAAAACGTCCATTTGTTTGTGGTCCATTAAATAAACCTTTACCAATCAATCCGCCAGAACCGATGGTGATCCGAGCTTGGCGAAGTTGGTAACCACTTTGCTGTGGGTCTGCGGTTGGGTCAACAAATGATTGGAGCCGATTTAATTGGTAATCATTAACTATGCCCGATTTAACTGCGACAAAACCACCAAGGAGTGCAAGTAGCAGTAATCCAACTACCCATCTTGTTGGTGCACCAGATACCGCAATAATAGTTACAACGCAAGCGCTAATAATTATTGTGGTTCCTAAATCTGGTTGCACGACGATTAGGAGCATTGGCACGGCCGCCACTAAGAGCGCTTTCATGACATCTGAATTGCTGGGATAAGAATCATGATCATGTTTTTCTGCCAAAATCATTGCAATTCCAATGATAATAGAAATTTTTGCTAACTCAGCTGGCTGGATTTGAAAACCGCCGGGTAGTGATATCCACGCACGTGCACCATTCACCTTGCTTCCTAGCTGTGGAATTAAAACGATTATTAACCCAATTACTCCTAAACCCCAAACAAAAGGTGTGTATGCGCGGAGCAATCGATAATCTATTAACGTAGTTCCAAGAGCTAATAACAAGCCAATAATGATATTAATGATGTGACGCTTTAAATAATATTGTGGATCTAAGCCATTACTAGCAAACCATTGTCGAGTGCTTGAATAAACGAGTGCGATTCCAAGACCTAATAAGCCAATAACCGCGCCACTTAGCCAGTGGTCAAAGCCATTGAATAATCCGCGGCGTTGGCCGAATTCGTTACGTCTAGTTCGCAACGAGAATTGTGAGCTCATGGCATCGCTACTTTCTTAAGTGCGCCAAATTTTGTAACATCGATGTTGGGAAGCGTACTTGGAACACCCATCGGCATTACTGATTTTTGACCGTTCGTACCAAAGATTGCTTCATAAATTTTACGGACACCAACACCGCTAGTACTTGCACCAAAACCACCTTGGCTAACCACCATTACAACTGCATATTGTGGCTTATCAGATGGTGCAAACGAAGCAAACCAGGATGTATCCGCTTTCGAAGATCCATCCCAATTCTTGCCAAATACTTGAGCGGTACCCGTCTTGCCACTTACCGCAACTGGTAATCCGGCGAATGAACCTGCACCAGTTCCAGAAGTTACTACTGCTCGCAGAGCTGAATGTAAAAAGTCAATAGTTTTCTTATCGGCAGGGATCTTTCCAGTTACAACTGGTTCAAACTTTTTAACTAATGTGCCATCTGATTTAACAATAGCTTTTGCAATTTGTGGCTGGTATAGCGTTCCACCATTTGCGATGGCTGCATAAGCAACTCCTAATTGCAGCGGCGTCATCAAAGTATCACCTTGACCGATTGAGAAGTTAACCGCATCTCCAGCACGAACTTTGTCGCCATCAATGCAATTTTCGCGAGCGATATCAATTAATAATGGTGTTAGTTGAGATTTCTTAGCTCGGTCTCTGTAATTGCAATAGAAATCTTTATTCTGGCCATACCAATCTAATTTCCATTGTCGATCTGGGAGTCGGCCACTAATTTCAGAGGGTAGGTCAATGCCGGTCTTCTTTCCTAAGCCAAAACCTTTTGCAGTCGTAAAGAAGTAATCATTGGCATTTGCTTTAGGACGCAAGCCGCCATCTCTAACCCATTCATCGTAAGCAACCTGATACCAAAGTGAGTCACAAGAAATTGCAATCGCAGTTTTTAGTGAAATTCGACCAGCTGCTTTTGAGTCAAAATTCTTAAATTCTCGGTTACCAATTTGCACTGTTGCTGGGCAGTTGTATGAGGCATCAGTGCTATAGCCGGCGCGGACTGCGGCGGCCGTTGAGATAACTTTAAAAGTTGACGCTGGCGCGAATGCACCTTGGACGGCACGTGAAAGCGCTGGGACTGCCGACTTCTCTGAATAGAGATTCTTGGCTTGCGCAACTGTGATGCCATTCTCCCAAATATTTGGATCATAAGTTGGATAAGAGGCCATCGCTAAAACTGCGCCAGTCTTAACATCTAACACAATCGCAGCACCTGAATCTGCGCGGTGACCAAGGGATCGACCCCGCAAAATTGATGCATATAACTCTTTCTCTACCGCCGCTTGTAATTTTGCATTTATATTTAAAATTAAATTATCGCCCGGAATAGGTTTAGTGTCGCGCGACTGTTGTGTGATTGCTTCCTTGCGGTCAACTATTACAGTTTTAATTCCGGCAGTTCCCCGTAAAATTGAGTCATATTGATATTCCAAACCAGACTTGCCGATTAATTCATTTCTAAAATAATTAATTCCCTTACCGTTATTCATATCGGCTTCAGTAACGGGCCCTACATAACCTAATACATGGGCAATGTTCTCGCCTTCAAGTGACGGGTAATTGCGAATGGAAATTGGCTCTGCATTAACACCAGGGAAAATATCAGAATGCTCCAAAATATTAAGAGCTTGACCTTGAGTTGCTTCTTTTGTTACTGGGATTGGTTGGTAACGAGTACCGTTCCAACAACCAGCCCGGTCCCCTTTGGGTAGCTCTGGGCAGAGTCGGGTGCGGATATAAACATCGTTGTAATTCAATCCCAATACAACAGCGACTTTTTGCAGTATCGCGACTCCTTTATCGGGAGTCTTGTCAATAATGGAACGGTCCACAGTTACAACTAATCCAGCGCGGTTTATCGCGATTGGTGTTCCAATATCATCAACGATGACACCTCGGTTTGCTGGCGTAACTATGTCACGGCTTTGGATATTAAGCGCGGCTTCGCGGTAACGCGGCCCATCGGCAATTTGTAAATAGAAAAGTCGACCTAATAGCGCAACCATTAAGGAAGCAATAAAAATTTGCACCACAATTAAATTTAACCGCGAGCGATCAACCATTAAATATCCCTGGATGAAAGCGTAAATTGATGAAATTTATTAGTTATTGGCATATAAAGTGGTGCCAGCATCAAAGTCCAGATGAAGTTTCCAGTTAGTTCTTGCAGCGCTGGGAAAAACGAAATTAGTTGTTCGCCCAAGATTGCACTTGCAATTAAATAAGCAATCAAAGTTATGGTAACTGCCGCGGCAACAATGAGCGAAAGCGTTAGTGGCCGTGAAGCTAAATCGCCAAGTCCTTCTCGATTTACTGAGACTAAATAAGCCATTACAGTTAGTACTAGCGTCCATTGCCCAAATGGCGAGTCGATGTTGGGACTTAAATCTAAAAAAAATCCAGCGATAAAGCCTGAAATCAAAGCACCATTTCTACTTTCCATTGCAACCCAGGTCATCGTTACCGCAAGAAAAATGGAAAACCCACCAATAAGAAAGTGAATCTGATTAAAAACGATTTCTTGTATAAAAAACAGCGCACCAAAAAATCCAAAAGTGATAAAGATGCGACTAGTAAACATCGATTGCTCGCTAAGCCGAAGGTGATGGTGTTGGGGTAACTGTAATTGTTACAGTGGGAGTTGGAGTTGCCATTGGCTTTGGCGGCACGAGCCCATCTCTTGGGTCACCGCCAGTTTCGGAGATAACTACTGAAACTATTCCAAGGGATGTTAGCTTCGCATAACTACTAACACGCCCGTGCTTAGTTAATTGGCCAGAAGTATTATCAACATCAATTACCAGACCAACTGGAATTCCAGGCACAAAAGGTTTGCCGCCATCGCTACCGCGTGCTAGTAATACATCGCCAATTTTTACGGTTTCGGTCGCATCAAGAAGTTCTAATTCAAAATTTCTACTACCCGTACCAGAAAGAATCCCCATTACTTGCGAACCGGCAACTCTGACGCCGATTCTAAAAGTTGGATCACTGATCAATAGAATCACTGCAGAGTTCGCAGTTACTGATTTAACTGCACCAACTAAACCGGCACCCGACATCACCGTCATATCTCTCGCAATTCCTGAGGAACTTCCAGCGTCAATTGTGATGGTTTGACTGAAAGAAGTTGCGCTACCTCGTGCAATTACTCGAGCTGAAACGATTTTATATTGCGCTTCCCCCGCTAGATTTAAAACCGACTTGAGCTGGGTTAGCTTTCCTTTCAAATCTTTTTGTAAAACTAACTTTGCTTTCAACGCTTCGTTCTCTTTCTGTAATGCTTCAATTTCATTTCCAGATCGACCTAAATGGCTGACATCACTGAAAAAATTTCCAATTGGTGCGAAGAGCCGCGAAGAAAAACTTTGAATTGGTGAAAAAAAAGTTTGGGTAGCCGAACGCGTACCTGATATTAAACTAACGCCACGCAAATCCAATGTAATTAGAAAGAGCGCAGTTACCAACAAAATAACTAATAGAAGCCGACTTCGGCTATTACCTCGCGGTGCCATAGTTACTTTCGGGAAATGCTATCGACGTGGCTCGGAGATCAAGACTTTTTCTAACGCCTCAAACTCTTCAACACACTTTCCTGAACCTTCAGCAACAGCTTGCAGTGGACGATCTGCAATATGAATTGGCATATTAGTTTCGTGGCGCAATCTTTCGTCGAGACCGCGTAGTAACGCTCCGCCTCCGGTCAAAACAATGCCACGATCCATTAAATCGCTGGCAAGTTCTGGTGGGCATTTATCTAGCGTTGCTTTAACTGCGTTAATGATTGCATTTACTGGTTCTTCGAGCGCTTTACGAATATCTTCAGCAGAAACCACAATTGTTTTCGGTAAACCTGTCGCTAAATCGCGACCACGAATTTCAGCATCTGGTTCATCGCGTAATGGAAACGCTGAACCGATTGCCATTTTAATTTCCTCAGCAGTGCGCTCACCAAGTAATAATGAAAATTCTCGTTTAACCCAATTAATAATTGCTTGGTCTAATTCATCGCCGCCAACGCGAATCGATAGCGCAGTAACAATTCCACCAAGTGAAATAACGGCTACTTCAGTGGTTCCGCCGCCAATGTCGACGACCATGTTTCCAGTTGGTTCGTGGATAGGTAAACCAGCACCAATCGCAGCAGCCATTGGCTCTTCAATGATGTAAACCTTACGTGCGCCGGCCTCATAACCCGCATCTTTAACGGCCCGCTGCTCTACCCCGGTAATGCCGCTTGGTACGCAAACTACAATTCGAGGTTTAGCTAAATAACGACGCTTATGAACTTGGCGAATAAAATATTTAATCATCAGAGCAGTTGTGTCGAAATCTGCGATTACGCCATCTTTAAGTGGGCGAATTGCGACAATCGATCCTGGAGTACGGCCGATCATCTTCTTCGCTTCCATACCAACCGCGAGAACTGCGCCAGTGTCTTGGTTTACCGCAACCACACTTGGTTCGTTAAGAACAATGCCTCGACCACGTACATAAACCAATGTATTTGCGGTACCTAAATCAATCGCCATATCACGACCGAGAAATGACCAGCGGCTGGTGTTCTTTGACATCTTGCTCTCCTCTTTGATATTTACTGCGGGGAAGTTATTTTTTAGCTAAAGAAAATTTTAATTTCGCGTTCTGCAGATTCGACCGAGTCAGATCCATGAACGATATTTTGTACAACTTTCGTTCCTTGATCTCGAGCTAAATCACCGCGGATAGATCCGGGGACTGCAACAGTTGGATCTGTTACGCCAGCCATAGTTCGAAAACCTTCGATGACGCGTTCGCCCTCTGCAACCATTGCGACAATGGGTCCAGATGACATGAATTCAAGTAGCGGCTCAAAAAATGGCTTGCCGTTATGTTCCTCATAATGCTTTTCCAGAATTGAGCGATCCGCATTTAACATTCGCATGCTGGTAATTACATATCCTTTAGTTTCAATTCGCGAAATAACTTCGCCAACTAAACCGCGGCGTACGCCATCCGGCTTTACCAATATTAAGGTGCGTTCTTTACTCACGGGGTTATTGTATTGGCGGTCTGG
>DKNC01000058.1 GCA_002470135.1 Actinobacteria bacterium UBA7398
CTGGGTTGGTACGGTTTTTTAGTTTTTTTAAATCTTTAAATCAGCTCTTACTTGGAGTAAAGCTCAACGATTAGTTGTTCTTGGACTTGAGTATCAATCACAGCGCGGTTTGGTTGACCGTGGATGATTATGCGCATCTGTGAAGGCACAACTTCCATCCATGCTGGAACTGATTTTTCGCCGAATTCGGCGCTCGCCACGATGAATGGCGTCAAGTCTTGGGATTTTTCAACAACATCAACGATGTCGTAGATGGATACACGATAAGAAGGAATATCAACCTTCTTGCCGTTAACCAAGATATGCCCGTGACGAACAACTTGGCGGGCCATGTCGCGGCTCTTTGCAAAGCCGGCGCGATATACCACGTTATCCAAGCGAGTCTCGAGCAGAATTAACAAGTTCTCACCAGTCTTACCAGCGAGACGACTTGCCTCTTCATAATAATTTCGGAATTGACGTTCTAGAACACCATAAATACGTGCGCATTTTTGCTTTTCGCGCATCTGTAATAAGTATTCAGAATCCTTGGAACGACCACGACCATGTTGCCCTGGTGGGTATGGCCGAGATTCGATCGGACACTTTGGTCCATCGCACTTAGAGCCCTTAAGGAAGAGCTTTACTTTTTCGCGACGGCAGCGCTTGCAATCTGCACCGGTATAACGAGCCATTTAGTTTCTTCCTTCCTTAAACTCTACGAGGTTTTGGTGGACGGCAACCGTTATGTGCCATTGGAGTTACATCAGAGATGGCTCCAACTTCTAAACCGGCTGCTTGAAGTGAACGAATTGCAGTTTCGCGACCAGAGCCTGGGCCCTTTACGAAAACATCTACTTTTTTCAAACCATGTTCTTGGGCTTTACGAGCAGCAGCTTCTGCAGCAAGTTGAGCAGCGAACGGAGTTGATTTACGTGATCCTTTGAAACCAACTTGGCCTGATGAAGCCCAAGAAATTACGGCGCCGGATGGATCTGTTATTGAAATAATCGTGTTGTTAAAGGTGCTCTTGATATAGGCGTGACCGAAGGCAATATTTTTCTTTTCCTTCTTGCGCGCCTTGACCTTACCTTTTACGGCAGGTTTAGCAGTTGCGGTTTTAGCTTTTGGGGCGGCCATTACTTGGTCTCCTGTTTCTTGCCAGCAATTGCTACACGTGGACCCTTACGAGTGCGTGCATTGGTGTGGGTACGTTGGCCACGAACTGGAAGTCCCTTACGGTGACGAATTCCTTGGTAGCACTGAATTTCAACTTTACGACGAATATCGCCAGAGACTTCACGGCGAAGATCGCCTTCAATTTTATAATTTGCTTCGATGTATTCACGAAGCTTGATGAGATCTGGCTCTTGCAGATCCTTAACGCGGATATCTGGAGAAACACCAGTCGCTGCAAGTGTTGCATGCGCGCGAGTTTCACCGATTCCGAAAATATATTGAAGCGCAACCTCAAGCCGTTTTTCACGCGGCAGGTCGACGCCAACTAGACGGGCCATTTAGATACCTATTCCATTATTCCGAAGGTCCTGAGCAGTGCTTCTCTTTCGAGCTTCCGCCTTCGGGCAGAAGGTTTAGTAGTTTCCTACTAATTGCACCACACGTACTTTTATTTAGTTATAACTGCTGTACAGAAGTTATATAGAATTAGCCTTGACGTTGCTTGTGACGAAGGTTGTCGCAGATAACCATGACGCGACCATTACGACGTACAACTTTGCACTTGTCGCAAATCTTCTTCACGCTTGGTTTAACCTTCACAACATCCTCGTTTCGTAACGTAACTAATTATTTATAACGGTAAATAATTCGACCTCTAGTGAGGTCATATGGACTCAACTCCACGATCACACGGTCAGATGGCAAAATGCGAATGTAGTTCTGTCGCATCTTCCCGCTGATGTGCGCGAGAACGTTATGTCCATTTGTAAGCTCAACGCGAAACATTGCGTTTGGTAAAGCTTCAGCCACGGTGCCCTCGATTTCGATTGCACCTTCTTTTTTGGCCAAGCACTACCTACTAACTCTCGTTTAACGAATTTACTTACATGCTTCCGCTCAGCCAGCTACTTTCAAATTTCTTCAAAGCAACGCGCCGATAGGCAGAGGGTTAGTTTAGGCGGGGCGGCGGTATAAGGGAAATCCGCTGGAAGCTATGCGGGAATTACCTGAACCGGGGCGCCTAAATCGAGGTTTCCGATATGGCCTTGGCCAATTAGGGCAGCAGGTCGAGAACTCATGCTTGCAATCGCGGATTCCAAATTAACGCCAAGATCCAATAACAAATTAAGGGAACCATAAAGCGATTCAACTCCCCCGGCTAGCACGCCATCGCTTCTAACGGCGCGACCAGCTTTAACTTCAACTTCGAAAGTTCCAAAAGGAAACTTACCTTCGCCAAGTCCGGCAGGTGCAACTGCATCGTTAGTAACAATAAATCGATCAGGTGCAGCCGCAATTGTGGCTTTTACAACTTCTGGTGCAACATGAACGCCATCAACAATTATTTGAATAGTGACATCATCGCGTTCTAAGGCAACCCCGACAAGGCCCGGTGATCGCAGAGTCATTGGTGGCATCGCGTTCCATAAATGTGTAACGGTTTTCGCGCCGGCATCAAAACCGGCGTGAGCTTCTTCGGCGGTTGCGTTTGAATGTCCAAGTGAAACGACAATTCCCATTGCGGTTAAATGTTTTATTACTTCAATTGCGCCCGGAAGTTCTGGTGCGATGGTCACAATCGAAACAGTGCCGGCTCGTAGATACTCCCCGATCAAATCTAAATTTGGGATTTGAAAATGCTCTAAGGGATGTACACCTGGTTTTGCAGTAGAAATAAATGGACCCTCTAAATGAATTCCTAAAATTTTTGCTTCATCACTTTCAGCTTCACGTTTTGCATTTTCAATTAGAGCCATCACGCGTAGCGTTTCCGATTTCGGACCAGTAATTAGCGTTGGTAAGTACCCGACAACACCTTGGCTATAAAGTGATTTTGAAACTTGTTTTATATCTGAAACAGTCTTGGCTGAAAGTAAATCCATACCGCCATGACCATTTACTTGCAGATCTACAAAACCTGGAATAGCTAACCCAGATCTACCAGCAGTTTCACCATAAGAAGTTAGGGAACGATCTTTCACAACAATTCCACCGTTAACCCAATGTTGATTTATCAAAGCTTTTTCCGTTGGAACCGCACCAGATTCGATAAAAGTTGAGATCATTTAGTCTTAGTAACCTTCAATAACCCAATTGGCGCATCTGGATTTAAACCATTTTTCAGAGCAAGCAACATTGCAAACTGTTGCAACACGATGCTATCTGCAATCACGGCAAGCGTCTCTGGAAGGCTGGCGCCGCCTAATAAAATCTCACCACTCTTTAATTCAAATCCGCGACCAATCCAGTAAATATGTGGCGTAATTTCCCGAATTCGCGTAACCGTAGCTGCCATCCCCGCGGTAGCTACACCCGCAGGAGCTAAGAAAATTATGCGCGAGTTTTCATGAAGTGAGGAAATCGGCCCGTGCAAATAATCGGCTGATGAAAAAGATGAGACGGGAATCTTTAAAGTTTCTTGGATTTTTAACGCAGTTTCATGGGCATTTGCATATGCAAAGCCGCGACCTAGCGTGGTGATCCCAAAGGAATGATCAAAGCTATCTACAATTTTTGAAACGCTATCAATATTTTCGACCGCGCTATTAGATTCGCGTACAAGTGCCGCAAAGTCAACCTCAGATTTAGCCCAAGCCGAAACAACTAATAGCGAAAGTAAGAGTTCGGCAGAATAACTTTTTGTGGCCGCAACTGCTTTCTCTTCGCCAGCTTCTAAATAAATATGGAGATCGGCGGACTTCGCAAGAGGGCTATTTACATCATTTGTGAGGGCTAATACTTTTGCACCGCCGATTTTCGCGGCTTGCGCATAATTAATAAGGTCGGGCGATTGACCACTCTGACTGAGCGCAATAACTAAACAATTCTTAAA
>DKNC01000066.1:0-18666 GCA_002470135.1 Actinobacteria bacterium UBA7398
CGTCCGATTGTGATGAAATCTCTCCGAAATTCTTTTGATATTCGTGGATTTATCGAAGTTGAAACTCCGATGTTGCAAGTTATGCATGGGGGTGCTGCTGCTCGACCATTTAAAACAAAAAGCAATGCATACGATATGGAATTATTTCTTCGAATTGCACCAGAATTATTTTTAAAAAGATGTGTTGTTGGTGGCTTAGAGCGAGTATTTGAAATCAATCGTAACTTCCGAAACGAAGGTGCGGACTCAAGTCACTCACCAGAATTTGCGATGATCGAGACTTACCAGTCATATGGTGATTGGAATTCAATAGCAGATTTAACTCGCGAATTAGTGCAAGAATCGGCAAAAGCGGTATTCGGTAGCCATGTTGTTAAGCATCATGATGGAACCGAGAATGATCTTGGTGGGAAATGGCGCGAAGTAGATTTCTATACCGCTATTTCTGAAGGCGTTGGCGAGAAAGTCACAGCCGAGACAAGTAAAGAAAACTTAAAGAAATACGCGGAAAAGCTCGGTATGAAAGTCGATCCAAAGTGGATTACTGGAAAATTAGCCGAGGAAATATTTGAACATTTATATAATGGCAAATTAAACATTCCAACTTTTGTAAAAGGGTTCCCGATCGATACTTCGCCGCTAGTAAGAGCGCACCGCGAACTTCCGGGGGTAGCAGAAAAATGGGACTTATATATTGATGGTTTTGAATTAGCAACCGGATACTCAGAATTAATTGACCCAGTCCTACAACGGGAACGATTAGTTGAACAAGCGAAACTTGGCGCATCTGGAGATTTAGAAGCTATGGGTCTTGATGAGGACTTCTTACGTGCTATGGAATTTGGCATGCCACCCATGGGCGGTATGGGAATGGGTGTTGATCGATTGCTAATGGCGCTTACCGGATTAGGAATTCGCGAAACTATTTTATTTCCGTTAGTGAAGCCGGAAGAGAATTGATATGAGTGTTATACAAATTCGAAATGCACAAACTAGTGATGTAAAAACAATTAGAAAAATTATTGATGATTATTCGCTGCAACGAAGGTTGCTCTCCAAAGAAACCGTAACGCTATTCGAAAGCGTTCAAGAATTTTCAGTAGCAGTTGAGGGAAATGAAGTTGTTGGTTGCGGGGCGCTGCATGTACTTTGGGAAGATTTAGCCGAAGTTCGTACCGTTGCGGTAATTGAAAGATTGCGCGGACATGGAGTTGGACACCAATTAATGGAGCACATTATCGATCGCGCTAAAAAAATTGGAGTGAAGCGATTGTTCTGTTTGACATTTGAAACTAAATTTTTTGGAAGTCATGGTTTCGTAGAGATTCAAGGGACTCCGGTCGAACCCGATGTCTACACACAATTACTCCGTTCTTATGATGAAGGTATCGCTGAGTTCTTAGATTTAGAGAGCGTTAAGCCCAACACCTTGGGAAATACCAGAATGATTAAGGTCCTATAAAAGGCGAAGTTCAAAGGGCTATTCGGGCATAAATCACTAGATTCTGTGGTTAAACCCAGCAATGCCCGCAAGATATGTCGAAAATCCGTATCGCACTGATTCTGCTGGCGCGTTAGGCTAAACCCGTACCCAAGCCGCTTAGCCGCGGATAGTCAGGAGATCGTCACATGTTTGAGCGCTTTACCGATAGAGCTCGTCGCGTTGTTGTGCTTGCACAAGAAGAAGCGCGGATGCTTAACCACAACTACATCGGTACCGAACATATTCTCCTTGGCTTGATCCATGAAGGTGAAGGCGTAGCTGCAAAAGGTTTAGAGTCACTCGGAATTTCGTTAGAGGCAGTCCGCGCTCAAGTCGAGGAAATTATTGGGCAAGGACAACAAGCTCCGTCAGGACATATTCCATTTACACCACGCGCAAAGAAAGTTTTAGAACTCTCGCTTCGCGAAGCGTTGCAACTTGGCCATAATTACATCGGTACCGAACATATTTTGCTTGGTTTGATTCGTGAAGGCGAAGGCGTTGCAGCACAAGTTCTCGTAAAACTTGGTGCGGATTTAAATCGAGTTCGCCAACAAGTTATTCAATTGCTCTCTGGTTATCAAGGAAAAGAAGCAGTATCAACCGGTGGACCAGCAGAGGGCACACCAGCAACTTCATTAGTTCTAGATCAATTTGGCAGAAACTTAACCCAAGCTGCGCGTGAAGGAAAATTAGACCCAGTTATTGGTCGCGAAAAAGAGATTGAACGTGTCATGCAAATTCTTTCACGGCGCACAAAAAATAATCCAGTATTGATTGGCGAACCTGGCGTTGGAAAGACCGCGGTAGTCGAAGGATTAGCGCAGGCAATCGTAAAAAATGATGTCCCAGAAACTTTAAAAGATAAACAACTTTATTCACTTGATTTAGGCGCGCTAGTAGCGGGTAGTCGATATCGCGGTGATTTTGAAGAGCGTTTGAAAAAAGTATTAAAAGAGATCCGCACACGTGGCGACATAATTCTTTTTATCGATGAAATTCACACACTAGTTGGCGCTGGCGCTGCTGAAGGCGCTATTGATGCCGCAAGTATTTTGAAGCCGATGTTGGCTCGTGGTGAGCTCCAGACAATTGGTGCAACAACTCTTGATGAATACCGGAAACATTTAGAAAAGGATGCGGCGTTAGAGCGACGTTTCCAACCAATTCAAGTCGCCGAACCTTCACTTACGCACACCATTGAAATTCTTAAAGGTCTGCGCGATCGTTACGAATCCCATCACAAAGTTTCGATTTCAGATGCTGCGCTAGTTTCTGCCGCCACGCTTGCAGATCGATATGTATCTGACCGGTTCTTGCCAGATAAAGCAATTGATTTAATTGATGAAGCTGGTTCCAGACTGCGAATTCGCCGCATGACTGCGCCACCAGAGCTTCGTGAGTTCGATGACAAGATTGCAAATGCTCGAAAAGAAAAAGAATCAGCAATCGACGGCCAAGATTTTGAAAAAGCTGCTGCACTTCGCGATAAAGAAAAGAATTTAATCTTGGAAAAAGCAGAGCGTGAAAAAGCTTGGAAAGCTGGCGACTTAGATGTTGTCGCTGTAGTTGATGAAGAATTAATTGCAGAAGTTCTATCTATCGCAACTGGAATTCCAGTATTCAAATTAACTGAAGCTGAAACTGCGCGCTTGCTTCGCATGGAAGACGAACTTCACCGTCGTGTTATCGGTCAAGACCAAGCCATCAAGGCGCTCTCACAAGCAATCCGTCGAACTCGCGCGGGGCTAAAAGATCCAAAACGTCCGGGCGGTTCATTTATTTTCGCTGGTCCATCTGGTGTTGGTAAGACTGAATTATCACGGACGCTTGCAGCATTCCTATTTGGCGATGCGGATGCGCTGATTCAACTTGATATGTCGGAGTACTCTGAAAAGCACACTGCTTCAAGGCTTTTTGGTGCACCTCCAGGCTTTGTTGGGTATGACGAAGGTGGCCAATTAACTGAGAAAGTACGACGTCGGCCGTTCTCTGTTGTGCTCTTTGATGAAATTGAAAAAGCACATCCAGATATCTTCAATTCACTATTACAAGTACTTGAAGATGGTCGCTTAACTGATGCGCAAGGCCGAGTTGTTGATTTCAAGAACACTGTAATCATTATGACTACAAACCTTGGTACTCGCGATATCTCTAAGAGTTTGGCGCTTGGCTTCACCAATGTCTCTGATGCGCTTGGTAATTACGAGCGGATGAAGGCGAAAGTTCAAGATGAACTCAAAACACACTTCCGTCCGGAATTCTTAAACCGTATTGATGACGTGATTGTTTTCCATCAATTAAGCGAGAATGAAATTGTCCAAATTGTTGATCTTATGATCGCAAACTTGGAAGACCGTTTAAAGGCGAAAGATATGGGCATCGAGTTAACTTCGACCGCAAAAGCGCTCTTAGCTAAGCGCGGCTATGACCCAGTTCTTGGGGCCCGTCCGCTTCGTCGCACGATTCAACGCGAAATTGAAGATGCGCTATCAGAGAAGATTCTTTTCGGCGATATTAAAGCTGGCGAGATCATCTTGATTGATGTTGCACCGGCAAAAGAAGGCGAAATTGGCTCCGAAACCTTTACTTTTAAAGGTATGCCAAGAGAACAATTACCGGATTCACCTGGAGATTTAGCAGAAGCACCAACCGCTTAATTTCGTTCTACTTTTGACTTTTCTCCTTAGGGCATTACTCTTAAACGAGTATTGCTTCAAGGGAAGGCGTCAATGACTATCGAAAATGGTAATTCTGAATCGAAAATTGGTTCATTACGTACCGAACAGGTCGATGCCAAATATCACTTACTCGATGCAATGTCAGTAACCGAATTACTGCAAGCGATGAATGAAAGCGACGCCGAAGTTCCACGCGCAATCGCTTTAAAACTTCCAGAAATTGAAAAAGCTATTGATGGCATTGTGGATCGCTTACTACAAGGTGGACGGTTAATTTACTTAGGTGCTGGAACATCCGGTCGACTAGGTGTTTTAGATGCAGCCGAATGTGGCCCAACTTTTTCAGTTGACGAAAATCAAGTTTTGGCATTTATTGCTGGTGGTGACGATGCCCTTCGAAATCCAGCAGAAGGTGTTGAAGACGATCCCAACGCCGGTGCTGCAGATTTAAAAGCTAAAAAAGTTTCACAACTTGATGCCGTAGTTGGAATTGCCGCAAGTGGCAGGACGCCGTATGTAATCGGTGCGCTGCAATTAGCAAAAGAGATTGGTGCGCTAACTATAGGATTAACAAGCAATCCAAATTCTGAATTATCAAAAATCGTCGATCATCCAATCGAAATAGATTCTGGGCCCGAACTTCTTGCGGGCTCTACCAGATTAAAATCAGGCACAGTTCAAAAATTGGTTTTAAATATGATTTCGACAATAGCCATGGTTAGACTTGGAAAGACTTATGGAAATCTCATGGTTGATCTTCAAGTCACCAATGAAAAGTTGCAAGATCGCGCGATTCGAATTATTGAAAAAGCAACTGGCGCGGTTCGATCAGAATCGATACGAGCTCTTAACGAAGCGAATCACGAAGTGAAAGTTGCAATCCTGATGTTGCTTTTAAATCTGGAGGCGAAAGCTGCTCGCGAGCGATTGCTTGCCTCCTCAAATCGAATCCGAGAAGCGCTGGGACATTAATAACTCGTTCAAATCGAAGGTTTTGGGCTTGACGTTGGCTCAATAAGGCGATAATTTTCACCAAGCAAAACATTTGTTGAATTTAATTTTCACCGGAGGTGGGCAATGACCGCTACATCCACACCACTCCGAGTTGTTGGAAAAAACTATCGCGATGTTTTAGGAGCGATTAAAAACTCATTTTCATCTTTTCATGCGAGTGAAGTTTCGATCGCAAATGTAGTAATCGAAAATCCAGATCAAGTTTCCGAGATGAACATCTCGCAACTCGCGGTGTTTAGCAAAACCTCTGTTGCATCAGTTGTCAGATTCAGTAAAACGCTAGGGTTTAAAGGTTATCCAGAATTTCGGCTTGCACTTGTAAGCGACCTCAGCCGGATTGAATATTTAGGAATTGCAGAATCAGAATTAGATGGCGGCATAACCTCAACCGACACTTCGGCAGACATTATTAAGAAAATTGCACATGCGGATTCACGTGCGATTCAAACTACCACTGAGCGGTTAGATTTAAAGATTTTCGAAGAAGTGCTTACGCTCTGGGAAAATGCTAAAACAATTGGGATAATCGGGTTGGCATCAAGTGGTTATGTTGCGATGGATTTACAACTTAAGTTAAATAGATTAGGAAAGCATGCAGTTGCCTGGCGCGATGCACATTCAGCGCTAACTTCGCTGGCGCTATTAAAGGAAGGCGACGTGTTAGTCGCTATAACTCACAGCGGGACGACTTTAGATGTAGTTGATGTCATGACCGAGTTTAAAAAACGAGGCATTAATTTAGTTTTAATAACTAATGCACTTAGAAGTCCAGCTAGCGCTCTTACCGAATTTGTGTTACATACCTCTGCTCGGGAAACCACCTTCCGAAGCGGTGCAACTGCGAGTCGAATCGCACAATTAACGGTGGTTGACTGTCTCTGTGTTGCGTTAGCACAGAGAAACTGGAGCGGTACCAAGGCTGCTCTAGATCAATCTAGGGCGGCTGTGGGAATCCGTTCTGGAAAGAAGCTGAGTGATATCGAGGGATTTCATTCAACTTCTAAACCATCCCGCTCTCGAGGAGGAAATAAGTGATCAAAACTAAAAGCCGGTTACGCGGTTTAATGGCTGCAGTTTTCGCAACTGCTGCGATTGTCGTACCTATCACAGCTTCACCTGCGAATGCAGCAACAGAAATTACCTTCTGGAGCTGGCGTCCAGAGGATAAAGTTTTCTACGAAGCAGAAGCTGCAAAATTTCTAGCAGCAACTGGCATCTCCGTAAAATTCACACCATATGTAGCTACTGATTACAACGCACTACTTTCAACTGCGCTAACAGCAGGAAAAGGGCCCGATGTAATGCAGATGCGTGCGTACGGTGGAATGGCAAATCTTTCTGATGCTGGCTACTTTATGCCGCTAACATCGAAAGATATTCCAGCACTTGCAAAGATTCCAGCAGGAACACTTGCCGGAGCACAGGGCTATACGAGCAAGCTTCAATATGGATTGCCATATGCAACTTCAGTTCTTGGAGTTATGTATAACCCAGACCTGCTTAAGAAAGCTGGCGTTAAGGCACTTCCAACTACTTGGTCATCATTCTTCGCTGCAATGGATAAAGTCAAAGCTGCCGGAATTTTGCCTTTGGGTAATGGCAGTGGATATGCACCTGGTATGGAACAACTCTGGGGCGCAGTAGGACCAACTTTCTACGGCGGCAATGATTTTTACAAAAATATAGTTGCCGGAAAGAAAACATTCGAAGATAAAAACTTCGTAGCTTCACTTCAAGCTGTAAAAGATCTAGTTGCATACTTCCCAACTGGCCATGCTGGTTTGGATTACAACACTGCACGTGGTCTTTTTGCTAACGAAAAAGCTGCGTTCTATATTGGCGGAAACTATGAAATCTCATATTTCCGTTCTTTAAATCCTGCGCTAAACGTTGGTTGGATGCCTGCTCCAGCAGCAGCAGCCGGAACTCCACGTTATGTTACTAACTGGGCTGACGGTGGCTTTGCTATTAATGCAAAGACTGCAAATAAGGCAGCAGCAATTAAATTCATGAACTTCCTTTCAAGCAAGGCATTCATGCAAGATGCTGCCGATTCACTTGGTTGGATCTCCACAATTTCAGGCGTAAAAGTCACCGATCCAGCTGTCATCAGCATGGTTCGTGCGATTCCATCATCTGGAACTCCATTCTTAACTCTTGTTGGTTTCCGCTACGGCGCACCAACATCATCATCCATCATGCAACCTGGATTCCAGAAAGTTGCAGCTGGTACCCAAACCGCTGCTGAACTAGCTGCGGCTATCCAAGCTGGTGTTGCAACTTGGTACGCACCACTTAAACCAAAGGCATAAATAAGTAACGATAAGGCGCAGAGAGAAATCTCTGCGCCTTATCAATTTTTCGCAAGGCAAAAAGAGACGAGCAATGGCTAAATCAGCGATGAAACGGGATCAACAGAAATTTACCTTACTGTTATTACTCCCAGCGCTACTAACTATTATTATTTTCACTAGTTTGCCTGCTCTAACTACTTTAAGTTATTCGTTTTTTCATTGGACTGGATTCCAACGTGGCAGTTTTGCCGGAATCGAAAACTTTAGAAGACTATTTGCATTTCCATTTAGAGACTCGCTATTTATGGCGATGCGACATAACACCCTGGTTTTCATCGGAATTCTAATAATTCAAACATCACTTGGAATTTTAATCGCTTATGCGCTTTATAGATTAAAGCGCGGTCAAAGATTTTTTAGAACTGTTATCTTCTTGCCGGTGATTTTTTCATTAGTAATTGTTGGGTATATGTGGCAAGCAATGCTCGATCCATTTTATGGCCCGATAAATTATTTGCTTCATAAAGTTGGCTGGGATTCGCTAGCTCTTACTTGGCTTGGCAGTACAGCAACAGCCTTACCCACATTGGTTTTTATTAACTTATGGCGCTGGGTAGGGTTTCCCGCAATTATTTTTCTTGCGGGGCTGAATGCTATCAATAGTGAATATTTAGAAGCCGCTAAAATAGATGGCGCAAGCGAGAGTCAAATATTTCGTAAAATAATGTTTCCATTATTAGCGCCATCGATGACCATTGTTACCGTTTTAACTTTCATCGGCGCATTTGAATGGTTTGATTTACCTTATGTTTTAGGGGGTTCTTCCGGTAGTCCGGCTGGTGCAACCGACACGCTTGCTCTGATGTTCTACCGATTATCTTTTGGCTCGGTTGATTCTGGCGCAAATGAAATTGGAATTGGCGCTGCACTCGGGGTATTGATATTTACAGTTGTTGGAATTGGTGCAGGATTTGGTTCTAAATATTTGCGCTCTCGCGAGGTGCAGATGTGATCAAATTATTTGCCTCCAAGTTATTCTTTCGCTCGATTCTAATTTTCAATACCGTAATCGTAATTTTACCGCTCTTGTTTATCGTGAATTCTTCATTACGAGAAACTAATGATTTCGCGCGTTCACCAATGAAGCTCGCCACCCATCCCTATTGGCAAAATTTCAAAGATGTTTGGGCTGGCGGTACTTTTCCTACTTATATGAAGAATTCATTAGTTGTTACAGGTGGCTCATTAATATTGATTTTACTACTTTCATTAGGCGCTGGTTTTGTATTGGGGCGGTATAAATTTAGAGGACATTCAATAATTCTTGGTTTTATTCTCTCTGGCATGTTAGTACCAGCGAAGTTGGCGATTTTGCCACTCTTTATCCAACTTAAATGGATGCACCTTTTAGATTCTCATATTGGCTTAATTCTGGTTTACACATCTGGCGCACTACCAGCAGCAATTTTCATCATGAGTGGATTTTTTAGTGCGTTACCTTCTGATCTAGATAATGCAGCTCGGATTGATGGCGCATCAGAATTTCAATTGCTGCGAGTTGTACTTACCCCGCTTGTTAGGCCTGGGCTTGCAATTGTTGCGATTTATTCAGCTATCCCAATTTGGAACGATTTCTTCCTACCACTAGTTTTCTTACAATCGCCAGAGAAGAAAACCATCATGCAGGGATTGACTGCATTTTTCGGAGAGTATTCATCACAATGGGGCATCATTTTCGCGGGCTTGATGATTGCCGCACTTCCATTAATTACGCTCTATTTGGTCATTTCGGAGCAGTTCATTAAGGGATTAACTGCAGGCGCTGTGAAAGGCTAACGCCATGTTCACATTAGGAATTGATGGCGGCGCTACTGCAGCAAAATGGGCGCTACGCGATAACTCCGGAAAAATTAAAGAAGGAGTTTCCGAACCGATCGACGGTCATGTTTATCGACCAGAATCTAAAACTCGCTTATTAAAAGTTCTTAATGAGATTAAGTCTGCTGCCGGAGGCGAAAAAATAATCTCGGTCTATGCGGGGATAACTGGCACTAGCTCAGATCTGGAAAATAATGGCGAGATTATCGAAATATTCCAATCCGTATTTGGCGAAATTGAGATAGAGATTGTGATTGATATGGTCCTTGGTTATCGAGCACATTTTGAATTCGGTGACGGAATTTTCTTATATGCAGGTACTGGATCAATTGCAATTTATATGACTGAAACTGGAAAAGTTGTAAGAGCTGGTGGTTGGGGATATTTACTAGGCGATGAAGGTGCCGGGTATTGGATTGGCCGTGAAGCAATTCGGCGAACCTTAACTGCAATAGATACTAAAAGCGCGATTACAAAAGGGTCGCTAGAAGCTGAAGTATTAGATTTTACTAAATGCAAAGATTGGAATGGAATAAAAGAGTTTGTATATTCTAAAGATAGATCAGCGATTGCGGCACTTGCCAAACCGGTAATTGCACTTGCAAATAAGGGCGATCTATCTGCACAGGATATTCTTGCGATAGCAGCCGATTATTTAATTGATTTAGTTTTACAAATAGATTCAGTGATTGGGAAATCCGAACTTCCTGTTATATTTGCTGGAGGTATCGCTGAAGCTGGGGAATCAATGATTGACTTAATTAATATCGGTATTGGTCGAGAGGTTTCGCTTTCTAAAGTACGAATTGCTAATCGAGCCGCTGAGATCGCAGCTGAAAATTTAATTTAAAAAGAATTAACCGTTTTGAATTTTTACTCGAGAAATCGCCTGTTCTAATCGCGCAACTTCTAGGATTTCCATCCCATCTAATTTCGCCTCGGACCCAAGTGGAACTAAGGCACGTTTAAAGCCAAGGCGATGCGCTTCTTGTAAGCGCCGTTGCACGCCACTTACTTTACGAATTTCACCAGCTAATCCAACTTCACCAATAGCGACTAAATCTGCGGGGAGCGCTAAACCTTTAGCGGCGGATGCAACAGCTAGCGCTAACGCTAAATCGGCTGCTGGCTCGGTCATTTTCATTCCGCCGACAGTAGCGGCGTAAACATCCCGCCCAGTTAAGCGAATTCCGGCACGCAGTTCTAAAACGGCGAGCGTCATCGCGGTTCGTGAATTATCTAGTCCACTGGTTACACGTCGAGCATTTCCATAATCAACATCTTTAGCAGCGCTAACTAACGCTTGGATTTCGGCAAGTAATGGGCGGCGACCTTCCAGAGTTACGGTTACACATGTTCCAGGAACCGGATCGATATGACGCGTTGTAAATAAACCAGTTGGGTCAGGAAGCCCTTCGATGCCACCATCATGTAAATCAAAACAACCTACCTCGTCGCTAGCACCATAACGATTTTTAATGGCACGGATTAATCGTAATCTGGAATGGCGCTCGCCCTCGAATTGTAAAACTACATCTACTACATGTTCTAATAATCTTGGTCCAGCAATAGAACCATCCTTAGTTACATGTCCCACTAAAACTAAAGTTATAGCGCGCTCTTTGCACAACCGAATTAACGCGGCAGCAACTTCGCGGACTTGGGTAACACCGCCAGGCGCGGAATCAACTGCGGCGCTTCCAATTGTTTGGATGCTGTCGATAACTAGTAGCGCAGGTTTTACTTCATCAATATGTGAAATTACCGAACCTAGTTCAGTTTCGGATGCTAACCAGAGTTCTTTGTCGAGCGCGCCAAGTCGTTCGGCACGAAGTCGAACTTGGGAAGTAGATTCTTCGCCACTGATATATAAAGTTGTTAAGCCACGTCGTGCGCTTTCAGCTGCAACCGTTAAAAGTAAAGTTGATTTACCAACACCTGGTTCACCAGCCAATAAAATTGCCGCACCAGGAACCAAACCGCCACCAAGAACTCGATCTAACTCGGGAACTCCGCTAGTTCGCGCTCGCGCATTTTCGATCGCAACATCACCAATCGGCAGCGCTGCATTTGTAACTGAAGTTGCAATTAGCGAAAGTTTTTTAGGAGCAGCAATCTCTTCAACGGTTCCCCAAGCTTGGCATTCGCCACAGCGACCAACCCATTTATTAGTACTCCAACCGCATTCTGCGCATCGGAATGGGTCTTTTAGTGGTTTTGGTGCGGAGCCCTTTGCCATGGTCGAAGCCTAGAACCTAGGGCTGACTTGCGCTTTAGCTACGCGCTTGAACTGTGGCTGGATGGACCACAAAGAGCGGGAGCGTCTTTCGTCGCGTTAATTTCAGCGCCGCCATTCGGTTATCACAATGACGGGCAAGTTCTTTATATGCGGGTGCGCCCATTAGTGCAACTAACTCTGCTTTGTTTGAAAGATAAACCGGTTCCCGACCAACATGCGCTTCAGTATTACTGGTGCAGTACCAATCAAAATCTACGCCACCTTCGCCCCAAGCAAGTCGTTCGTACTCGCCAATGACAGTTACCGAAACTTTGTCATCTCCAAATTCACGTATTTCAAATGATCTACGAATTGGAAGTTGCCAACAAACATCGGGTTTAGTTTCTACAAAATGAATTTTCTCGTCAAGTGCTAATTGATGTAACGCACAACCGTGATTGCCAACAAAACCATCGCGTGAAAAACCTTTACGATTTAAGAAAATGCAAGAATTATCCACTTTACGAGTTTTGCGATCTTTATCAAGACCAATCTCAGAAATCTTCAGAGCGCCACCTTTTTTCTTAGGTTGGGCTTCATCATAAAATTGCCAGATTGCAGGAGTTAAACGAGCTGCAGCTTTTAAGATTCGAGCTTCATCATCTTTACTTGAATAGTAAGCACCATCAGTACAACATCCATTATCAGGTTGGTCCGCCTCAACGCCTTTGCAACCATTTCCAAAAATGCAGGTCCAATATGAAGTTAGCCAAGTTAAATCGCATTTAAATAATTCAGCGGGGTTGGCGGGATCAATAAATTCAATCCACTCACGCGCAAAATTCGGATGTACTTCGGACATAACCGCAGAGCCTAGGGCTTATGGGTACGCTTGTCACATGAGTTATTCTCGAAATTGCATCGGTGTAATCGGAGTTGGTGTGATGGGCGAAGCCTTATTAGCGGGCCTAATTAATTCGGGTTCAACCCCGTCGGCAATTTGCATTGCGGATAAACGTGCCGAACGTCTCAGCGAACTCCAATACAAATACGGAGTTACACCATCGACCATCGAGAATATTGCAACTGATTGCGATGCCATTTTATTAGTGGTCAAACCGCAAGATATGGGTGCTTTGATCGAAACGATATCTCCAACAATTCCTGCGACCACTCTCTTAGTAACTTTTGCCGCAGGCAAGCAGAGTGCATTTATTGAAGAACGAGTTAAGCCAGGTACTTCAGTAATTCGGGTTATGCCAAACACCCCGACGCTTGTCGGAAAAGGCATGGCCGCGATTTCGGGCGGAACTCATGCCACTGAATCTGATATAGATTTTGTAACTAACTTCTTAGCTTCAAGTGGTGAAGTAATAGTTTTAGATGAAGAACTTCAAGATGCCGTTACCGCAACCAGTGGATCTGGTCCCGCATATTTCTTCTACTTTGTTGAAGAGATGATTAAAGGCGCCATCGCGCTTGGACTCTCCGAAGCTGCTGCAACTAAATTAACAATACAAACAATTACTGGGGCAGCGGCTATGTTAAATGAAAGCGGAAAGAGTCCAACAACTCTGCGCGAGAATGTAACTAGCCCTAAAGGCACAACGGCAGCTGCGTTAGAAACGTTTTACCAAGCAAATACTGGTGAAATAATTAGCGCTGCTCTTAAAGCTGCTCGAGATAGATCGCAGGAGCTTGCTTGAAATTTCGTTTGGCTCTAGCTTTTTTAATCGTTGTTTCCGTTCCGACCGCAAATGCAGTAACCCCAATTAAAGTAATTGCCACCACGCCCACCACCACGTTTTCACTAGGTTCAAATAGTTCAATTGTTAAGAGCATTTATACAAGTAGTGGAGTAGTCCTCATCGGAACAATCGGTGAAACCAGTAATCAAAAATTGGTATCAGGTAATGGCTTTGGTAAGACGGATGGATTTATCGCGAAAATTGCCCAAAATGGCGGGCTAATTTGGAGCTCACGCCTTGGCGGCAGTTTACAAGATATCGCAACTTCGGTAATAGCAGATAGCGATAATACATTCTGGGTGCTTGGCGCGAGCGAATCTTCAGTTGCGTTAACAACTGCAGAAACCAATGTGATTGTTATTAATCCAGACTCAATTACAGTTTCAAAGGAAACCAATCGAAGTTTAGGATTGCTTACGACGAATGTTTGGCACATTTCTGCTTCAGGTGAATTAATTGGGACTATTAAATATCAATCTGTTACTCCAATAATGCCAAGAGATTTGGCTACCTCACCCGATGGCTTAGTAATAGTGGGTGATTTAATGGTTACAAATGGCCGAGTCGGGCAAGTTCTATTTTGTAATTTAGCCAGCACTTGTAATGTGATAACAAAAATCGGAGTACGTGATACCTCGCTCCGTGGATTATTACGAAACCAAGATGGCACATATTTTTTAATAGGGAAAAGTGCAGATCCCATTTTGAAAACAAAATTAGTTGGCGTGGTTGATGGCGTAATTTTTACGTTAAGTAGCAAAGGTGTATTAAAGAGTGTGGTGCGAAGTTCGTTACCTAAAACTTTGAGAAGTTGGGAGAGCGTTTCAGATTCTTATTTGCTCGGCGGTTTTGCGCAATCTACAAAATTAAGCGAAGCGACCATCACGCAATTTAATCAAAGCGCAAAACCGCTTTGGAGTATTCGAATTAACGCTACCACCTCAGCGCTTATAGCCGGAAATAGCGCAATCTTAGTTTCAAAGGGCGGGATCCCAACATTAACTAATTGGAAACCAAAGTCAGCCACGTTGATCTTTTTAGAGTTCGATAACAAAGGTGCGATTAAAGTTGCACGGAGTATTAGCGGCGGCCGCTCACCGGTTTCGATTAGTTATCAAAGAGCTACCGGTTATTCGATAATTGCAGAAACTAGCGTTGAAAATGAGTATTCGGTGACCTTTGTACCTAGCGCCGTTAAATAACAGGTAACCTACAGCTATTGATTTTCAGAGAAGACTAGATTTAGTAAAGGAGTTGATATGGGTTCAGTAATTAAGAAGCGCCGCAAGCGGATGGCGAAGAAGAAGCATAAGAAATTACTTAAGAAGACACGTATTCAGCGTCGAAATAAGAAGTAATTAAGGTTTTAGCAACGTCAGTTTTGCGTTAATACTTGTTAACGCATAACGGACCTTATTTATGGTTATCCAAACCGCATCACTTTTCTTATCCATCTTGGCGTTTGATACTAGATGGATGCTTTGATCAAGTTTAGAAATTTTGCATAGTCTCGCCTCGCAACCAAATATCAAATCTTTATCATCTATTGCAAGTGCGCCTATCGGAGTTCCGTAGGCATCGCTAGACGCGGCAATCACCGGGTCACTGTTAGAGATAACTGCCCAATTTATTTTATTTGGATGAGGAATTGTAATTCCAGATGCGCTATACCAACTTCCAAATACGCGGTTACCAACTACTGAAATTCCGACGTTGTAGCCGGAGACAGCCACCGGCCCACCAGTTATGGCCACGGTTTGATAAACCCAATCTTCAGGATAAATAGTACTGCGAGTAGCTAACCGAACTTCGCCCTGGGTTGCTTCGCTATTTTGGTTCACCACCAAAATAGAATCATAAAATACATAAACTTTCTTCCCAACAACCGCTGCTTGTAAATGGAAACCAACATCTCCGGTCGATCTACCATCAGTTGCACGGTCACCATCGATTAATTCATAGATCCAGCTATCCATGCTGCGAACTGCGCCGAGTAAGACGCCTTGGCTTTCATCACGGTATATAACTTGTAACCCGGATGGCGTTACTGCGCATGCGTTTGTCACGCTGACATCACTTGCGGTGCGAACTCGCACCTTTTCGCTGTAATTTTGCACAGTTGGCGCATCGCCATCTACAACTTCATATTTCCAGGTTTTGCCATCGTATTCGGCATATCGTAAATCTTTGTTTACTAAATCTGGATAAAAAAGATTAAGGATTTGTTTACTCCCAGTACCGGAAACGCAAAGTGAAACATCACCAGCAACATTGTTTGTAGTTCTTCCGTTTAATGTGCCATTTCCATCTACAGTTGAAACCACCCAAGTTTTACCGTTGAAAGTACCCACCTTCACATCACCGTTCTTGGAATCGGTATAAGCGATTATTGGCTGACCTTTATACATATTTGTTGATATATATTTGCCATCAGCTATTCCATCAATTACTGAAGTTTTCCAGCCGGCTTCAGGCGAAATTGCGTTACTTGGCTCAGTAGGCGAATCACCGAGTTGGTTGCGAGCAATTACTTTAAATGAGTAAGTACTGCCATTTTTTAAACCTGTTATTAAAGCTGGACTATCGGTAACTTCAACGCTCTGTCCGCCAAAACTTGCAGTTACTTGGTAGGAAGTTACTTGTGCCGCCCGAAAATTTGCTGGTGGATCGAAAGTAATTATTGCGGACTTGTCACCAATAATTGCCTTAACATTCCGCGGCGCTTCTGGTAACCCGACTGGGATTCCAGCTCCTGGCTTGGTACGCATATCTTCTAACATTCCAAGAGTAATCGGACCTGGTGATCTAAATACTTCGCCTGCATCTAAATTAGGAGTCATCGCTGCATCAGTCAGACTTTGCGAGAATGTCTTTTCATCTAGATGGCTTACTGAGGATCCACCTTCGTAAATTTTTGGCGTATAAAGCAGTGGTTTGTTGCCATTGTTAGCAGCAACACCATTTGCGCCGCCCCAATAAAGTGGAGCTGTTAATGCACTTCCCAATTCAAGGGAAGGTGTAGATAGATCCATCAAGCGACGACCATCTGCAAGTTGGGTAAATGCATCGAATGGAGTTGGGTCTTCGATATTTCCGTAACCAAAGAATGGGTCATATGAAGCCAAGGTAAGAAAACCAAGGCCATGTGCAATTTCATGCATCACGACAGATTCCAAATCGTAAGTTCGTGGCGATGGCTTACCGTCAGTTCCGGTATAAAAAGGTGATCGAGAATTGATTGTCATGATTATGTCTGGTCGAGCCGGATCTAAATCTTTTCCAGCAAGTGCATTAGCTAAAGCGGTTGCATAATTTAAATCTCTTGCAGGTGCACCAACAAAATTTTTGTAAAAGAAATCTGGACGAGTCGAACCTAATACGGTGGTGGCTTGCCTACCCCAAGTTGCATTTATGCGAATCGGTACTGATGATTGAAAAAGATCGGACCAAATATCTACAGCTGCTTGGAATGCAGCTTTAGCATCATCTGGGAATCCGGTATATGTGACGATGAATTTACTTTTGGTTTCAAGATTTGCACTCTTGCCAGCTTCGTTCGCTTTTACATTGGCAGTTACGGCTGGATAGCTCTTGCTCTGAACTCCAGTTGCATAAGTATGAAACCAAACCGTCGAGGGGGTTCGGGTAAACCCAAGAGCTTCCGCCTGCGGGGCGCTGAGGATCGAGAGCGCTAATGCAGATGTGATGAGGAAGATTTTGCCGCGCATAGCGGGAGACGCTATCAGGCTGAGAAGATTGGGTCATGTCTGGTCATGCGAGAACCTTAAAACTGTCAGCAAGTATTAAGGATTCGCTCACTCAATTAGCGAGAACATCAAGGTGAAGAAGATTGAGGTCCTGATTTACTCAAGAAGTGGGTGCCACCTCTGTGATGTTGCGGAAGCAAAATTAAATGAATTGAGAGCAACCCTAGATTTCAAAATAGAGAAGCAGTTAATTGATGGCGATTTAGCGTTAGAGCGCGAATATGGTGAAAAAGTTCCAGTGATACTCATTAACGGCACGCCACATGATTATTGGCGAGTAAATCCAGAACGTTTTACTAAAGCAATATTAGAAATTAAAGCTTCCCAGTAAAAACATCATCAGCATCAATGATGCGGTAAGAATAACCTTGCTCGGCTAAGAAACGTTGACGGTTTTGTGCAAAATCTTGATCAACCGTATCTCTTGCAACAAGCGAGTAAAAACGGGCACCACGACCATCCGCTTTAGGGCGAAGTATTCGACCAAGGCGTTGGGCTTCTTCTTGGCGCGATCCAAATGTTCCGGAGATTTGAATTGCAATTGAAGCTTCCGGCAAATCAATTGAGAAGTTAGCAACTTTAGAAACGACTAAACATTTAATCTCACCACTTCTAAATGCATTGTAGAGAAATTCTCGTTCTTTAACTGGGGTGTCACCTTTAATAATCGGCACCCCTAAATCATTAGAAATTTCATCAATTTGATCTATGTATTGTCCGATAATCAAAACTTGATCATTTTCATGAAATTTTGCTAACGCCATAGCAACGCTCTTCTTCGTGGCGGTGGTGGCACAAACTCGATAGCGGTTCTCGGTCTCGGCGGTTGCGTAATTTAATCTTTCGTGTTCAGTTAATGTTACTCGAACTTCAACACAATCTGCCGGCGCGATATAACCTTGGGCTTCAATCTCTTTCCACGGAACATCAAATCGTTTTGGCCCAATCAAAGAAAAAACTTCGCCTTCCATGCCATCTTCCCGAACTAGCGTCGCGGTTAAACCCAGACGTCGACGAGATTGAATGTCAGCGGTAAATCTAAAAATCGGAGCAGGCAACAAATGAACTTCGTCGTAAATAATTAATCCCCAGTCATGGCCGTCAAAGAGGTCTAAATGGGCAAATAACCCATTTTTCTTAGTAGTCATAACTTGGTAAGTGGCGATTGTGACCGGGCGAATTTCTTTCTTTGCGCCAGAGTATTCACCAATTTCATCTTCATGGAGATTTGTGCGGCGGAGCAATTCATCACGCCATTGGCGAGCAGCTACAGTATTTGTTACCAATATTAAAGTTGTTGCTTTTGCGTGCGCCATTGCAGCTGCGCCAACAATGGTTTTACCAGCGCCGCATGGCAGTACCACAACACCAGATCCACCATGCCAAAATCCTTCAGCTGCAAGTTTTTGGTATTCACGCATATGCCAGCCGTCTTCAACCAATGAAATCTCATGAGCTTGGCCATCAACGTATCCAGCAAAATCTTCGGCCGGCCAACCTAAACGAAGTAGCGCTTGTTTCAAATGGCCACGTTGGCTTGGATGTACTGCGATGGTTTCGTTATCAATTCTGGCACCTAGTAG